>CATJBQ010000106.1 GCA_949738465.1 uncultured Lachnospiraceae bacterium | reverse complement strand
ATTACCGGACAGGGCGCCTACTCCGTGATGAAATACGAATCCGGCGTCCACAGGGTACAGCGCGTACCGGAGACGGAATCCGGCGGGCGGATCCATACCTCCACCATTACCGTGGCGGTGATGCCGGAGGCGGAGGAGGTGGATATCCAGATCGACGAGAAGGATATCCGCATCGATGTGATGCGCGCCTCCGGAAATGGCGGCCAGTGCGTCAATACCACGGACTCGGCGGTACGTCTGACACATTATCCTACGGGAATTGTGGTGTACAGCCAGACGGAGAAGTCCCAGCTTCAGAACAAGGACAAGGCGTTTGCCCTGCTGAGGGCGAAGCTGTACGATATGGAGTGCCAGAAGCAGCACGATGCGGAGGCGGAGGCCAGAAGAAGCCAGATCGGTACCGGGGACCGTTCGGAGAAGATCCGTACCTACAATTTCCCCCAGGGCCGGGTGACGGACCACCGGATCGGTCTGACGCTGTACAAGCTGGATAAGATTATGAACGGGGATATCCAGGAGATTATTGACGCCTGCATCGCTGCGGACCAGACGGCGAAGCTTGCCAGGATGCAGGAGAATTAGGAACAAACAGGAAGAGACATTAGGAAGGGGGCGGGAGAATGAAGAAAAGGAATAAAAGTATTGGGAAAAAAGTAATTGTCATGCTGCTGGGGCTGGGCGCGATGCTGCTGCTGATCTGCGCATTGAACATGTCGTCTCTGCGGAATATCGGCGACTATAACGATAAGATCATACAGACGGTTACCGCCTGTGAGGACGCTGTGGCCAAGGGGGATACGGTTGGCCTGGAGCGGCTGGAGGCGGAGCTGGCGGAACACATGAAGCATATTACCATAAGGATCGACGGTACCTATATTTTTGATGTGATACTGATTGTGCTGATTCTGGCGGTTATGGCCATTGTGATTCTGGTGGCTATAAGATCCATTGCGGTTCCGGCCAGGAGCGCAGACCAGCAGCTCCAGGAGATTCTTCAGGATATTGTTTCCAATCAGGGGGATCTTACCAAGCGGATCAAGGTGCATTCCCAGGATGAGATCGGGCAGTTGGCGGAGGGCATTAACGGCTTTATCGAGTCCCTGCAGCAGTTGATGCAGAAGCTCCAGGAGGAAGCGGCCAATATGGAGCTTTCCGTGGATACCACGACCCACCAGGTGGAGAGCTCCAATAGCAGCGTCACCAGCGTGTCCGCTGTTATGGAGGAGTTCGCTGCCAGCATGGAGGAGATCTCGGCCACCATGGAGCAGCTTGCGGTGGCCAGCGAGGGCAATCTGGAGGGTGCCCAGGATATCAGCCAGAACGCCGACGACGGATCCAGTATTGCGGCAGGCATTAAGGACCGGGCCAGGACCATGCACCAGGAGACGGTGGAGAGCAAGCGCACGGCAGTGGATGTCATGACCAAGATCGGCAAGGAGCTGCGGACCGCGGTGGACGACAGCCAGAGTGTGAAGAAGATCGACGAGCTGACCGGGAATATCCTGAGCATTGCCAGGCAGACCAATCTGCTGGCGCTGAACGCTTCCATCGAGGCGGCGCGGGCCGGAGAGGCAGGAAAGGGATTTGCGGTGGTGGCGGATGAGATCCGCCAGCTTGCAGACAGCAGCCGGGATACGGCCAATGATATCCAGGATATCAGTGAGCTTGTGATGGGGGCGGTGGAACGCTTAAGCAGGAACGCGCAGGATATGCTGCAATTCGTAGGCCAGGATGTGATCAGCAACTATGAGACCTTTGAGGGGATTGTGGGCCAGTACGAGACGGATGCGGAGACCATGAGCCGGATTTTCCTGGAGCTTTCCGGGAAGGCCTCCAATATGACGGAGACCATGCAGCGGATGAACAAGGGGATCAGCGATATCTCCAATGCCGTGGAAGAGGGCGCCAATGGCATTACCTACGTGGCGGAGGACACGTCGAATCTTGCAGACGCCATTTCCCGGATTCGGGAGGAGATTGAAGATAACAAGCGTATCTCCGGGAATCTGAAGACGGAGGTAAGCCGTTTTAAAAAGGTGTAAGCAGAAGGCTTTGCAATGTAAGCAGGGGAAGGATCCGTTTTCATGGATTTTTCCTCTGTTTTCTGCACAGGCCCCTGCAGAAGAAATAGGAAGATACAGAATGGTTGAGAAGACAGGAGGATGGACTTGGATGAAAAATGATTTATTCCGGATCGGGCCACTGACGATCCATGGGTATGGCCTGATGATTGCGGTGGGTTTTTTGCTGTGTGTGGTGATGGGAATGTACCGGGCCAGACGCCGGAGCTTAAGCCCGGAGGCCATACTGGACATTGCCTTGATCGGGATTGTGGCAGGCTTTCTGGGAGCCAAGCTTTTGTATGTGATTGTGGAGTTTCCGGCGTTCCTTGCGGATCCGGGGAGCGTGCTGAGCACGGAGGGCTTTGTTGTGTATGGCGGGATTATTGCCGGGGTTGTCTCTGCCATCGTCTACTGCAGGATCAAAAAACTGGTGTTTCTGCAGTATTTTGACCTGGCGGCGCCGTCCATTGCGCTGGCCCAGGGCTTTGGAAGGATCGGCTGCTTTCTGGCGGGCTGCTGTTATGGGAGAGAGACGGAGTCGGCCTTTGGAATGGTATTTCCGGAAGGAAGCCTGGCGCCGGCCGGGGTAAAGCTTCTGCCCACCCAGCTTTTTTCCTCGGCAGGAGATTTTCTGATTGTGGTGCTGCTGATCCTTTTTCAGCGGCGTTCCCGCCATGACGGGGATGTGGGAGCCCTCTATATGCTGCTTTACGGAATCGGACGGTTCTTCATTGAGTTTCTCAGATCGGACAATCGGGGAGCGGTGGGCGCATTGTCCACGTCCCAGTTTATCTCCATCTTCATTGTGGCAGGCAGCTTCGCGCTGTTTGCCTGGAACCGGAAAAGGGCGCAATCATGAAGGAGAAGGAATATGAGAGAAAAATGGAATTCCCAGGCAGCGGGGGCGGCGGCGCTTTTGGTTTCCGCGCTGTTCTGGGCGACGGGGTATCTGTTTGTCAAGCAGGCGCTTTACAGCATTTCCCCCTACTATCTTCTGGCGGTGCGCTTTACAGCCGCCGGAGTGATACTGATGGTGATTTTTGCGGGACGATTGAAAAAAATGAACCTGGGGCTTTTGCGGGGCGGGATCTTCATGGGGATCGCCCTGTTTCTGGAATTTCTGACCTATACCCTGGGGCTGGGGCAAACCAGCCCCTCGAAGGCATCTTTTATTGTAGCCGGTTATATCATCATCCTGCCGCTGGTGTATTTTCTGATCCGGCGCAAGCTGCCTAAGGGGCAGGAGATCGGGGCGGCGCTTCTGTGCATGGCCGGGGTTGCGCTGATCCTGGCGGGCTCCATGGACGGTCTGAATGGGGGGGATGTGCTGATGGGACTTTGCGCGGTGTGCTATGCATTTCACATCGTCTTAAGCGCAAAGTATGCCAGGGAGTATGACGGCCCCCTTCTGAATATTGTGCAGATTATGACGACGGCGGTGCTCTCGATTATTTTAAGCCTGGTGGCGGACGGCGCGCCGGCGCCCCTTTCCCTGGAACAGGGAAAGAGTATCTTGTACCTGGCGGTCTGCGCCACCATCATTCCCTACCTGCTGTGTCTGTATGGACAGAAGCGGGTAAGCACCACCACCAGCGGTATCCTGCTGTCCTTTGAGAGCGTGTTTGCCACGGCGATGTCCATTGTTGTGCTCCACGAGCACATCAGTCTGCAGTTTGTGGCAGGCGGCGTCCTGGTGATCGGGGCGGCAGTTTTATCCGAATGGAAGTTTAAAAATAAAAAAAGCGGGACATTGTAGCAGCTTGCAGCTTAACCTGTAGCTTAACTAAGAAAGGAAGGAAACAGCAATGACAAAGGAATTACCAAAAAGAAGTGAAGTGAAGCGTGAGGATACCTGGGCGATCGAGGATATGTATGCGGATCCTGCAGCCTGGGAGGAGGATTTGAAGAAGGCGAGACAGTTGTCGCAGCAGGCGGAGAGCCTGAAAGCTACCATGACGGACAGTGCCGCCAATCTGCTTTCGGTTCTTGCGTTAACCGCGCAGTGTGAGGAGCTTTTAAGCTTCACCCACGGCTATGCCTCCCGGGCCAGCGACGTGGATACCCAGAATATGGAGAATCAGGCAAAGATGCAGAAGGTGACGTCCCTTGCGGTGGAGATCTCCGAACGGCTGGCTTTTCTGGAGCCGGCGATTCTTGCCATGAGCGAAGAAACACTGAAAGCGTATTTTACAAAGGAGCCGGGCCTGGCCCTCTATGAGCTTCAGATCCAGGAGATTCTGCGCACCAGAAAGCATCGCCTTTCGGCGGAGCTGGAGGAGCTGGTGGCGGCCACCGGGGAGATGCAGAACACCCCCGGCAACGTATTTTCCATGTTCAACAACGCGGATTTGAAGTTCCCGGAAATCACGGACGAAAACGGAGACCAGGTGCGGATCACCTCCGGGCGTTTTATCTCCATGGAGTGCAGCACCGACCGGCGGGTGCGTAAGGAAGCCTTTGAAAAGCTCTATCATACCTACCGCGGCTTTGAAAATACATTGGCGGCCGCCTACAGCGGCCAGGTGAAGCAGCAGATGTTTTTGGCAAAGGCAAGAAAATACGGCTCCACCCTGGAGGCGGCGGTGGATGAAAACAACGTTTCGCCGGCGGTGTATCAGAACCTTTTGGAAACCGTCCAGGACAACCTGGATAAGCTGCACCGCTATGTGGGTCTGCGGAAGAAATGCCTGGGGCTAGAGGAGCTCCATATGTACGACATTTACGTGCCCATGGTGGCGGACGCGGACCGCAAAATTCCTTTTGCGGAAGCGAAGGAGACCGTACTTCTGGCATTGGAGCCCTTAGGGGAGCGGTATGTGGAAATTGTGAAGGAGGCTTTTGAGAGCCGCTGGATTGACGTGTATGAGAACGAGGGGAAACGCAGCGGGGCGTACGCGGCGGGCGTTTATGGAACCCATCCCTTTGTGCTGCTGAATTATGACCAGAAGCTGGATGATATGTTTACCCTGGCCCATGAGATGGGACATGCCATGCATTCTTATCTGTCCAATGAGGCCCAGCCCTATATTTATGCCAGATACCGGATCTTTGTGGCGGAGGTGGCCTCCACCTGCAACGAGGTGCTGCTGATGGAATACCTGCTGGACCGGACCAGCGACAAGAAGGAGCGGGCATATCTGATCAATCATTTTCTGGACAGCTTCAAGAGTACCGTATACCGCCAGACCATGTTCGCGGAGTATGAGAAGACCACCAACGCCATGGCGGAAGCGGGGGAGAGCCTGACGGCGGACGCGCTCAGGAAGGTGTATTATGACCTGAATTGCAAATATTATGGCCCGGATATCGTCTCGGATGAGGAGATCGGCTGGGAATGGTGCCGGATTCCCCATTTTTATTATAATTTCTATGTGTATCAGTATGCCACCGGTTTTTCGGCGGCGGTGGCCATTGCCCGGCGGATTCTGAAAGAGGGACGCCCGGCGGTGGAGGATTACTTAAGATTTCTCTCCGGTGGCTGCACCAAATCCCCGGTGGAGCTTCTGAAGATCGCCGGTGTGGATATGGCCACAAAGAAGCCCATCCAGGCAGCGCTGGAGCTGTTCGGGGAGTTGCTGGATGAGATGGAGGAATTAGTTTAGACTAACTGAAAGTTGTAACAGAAAAGCAGCGAGCGGGAGGGCGGAGGCAGTATGGCATTGCATTTTGTTCTGGGAAGCTCCGGAAGCGGGAAGTCCCATTACCTGTACGACATGATTTTAAAAGAGACCCAGGCGGCGCCGGAACAGATATTTTTCTTTGTGGTGCCGGAGCAGTTTACCATGCAGACCCAGCGGGAGCTGGTGCAGCGGCAGAAGAACCACGGGATCATGAACATCGACGTGGTGAGCTTTGCCCGGCTGGCCTACCGCGTTTTCGATGAGCTGGGGCTGGTGCGGATGCAGGTATTGGAGGAGACCGGGAAAAATCTGGTGCTCCGGAGGGTGGCCCAGGAGCAGGAGGGCCGTCTTGGCATCTTAAAGGGCAGCATCCGAAAATCCGGCTACATCAATGAGGTGAAGTCGGTGCTCTCGGAGCTGGCCCAGTACCGCATCGGCCCGGAGCAGCTTGTGGAGCTTGCGGAGGATGAGGATTTAAGCGCGCCTCTCCGGTACCGTCTGAAGGATCTGGCGGTGATGTATGAGGGCATGCAGGAATTTTTAAAGGGCAGCTACATTACGGCGGAGGAGGTTCTGGAGGTGCTGTGCCGGGAGGCGGAAAATTCCAGCCTTCTTAAGGGGAGTGTGCTGGTGCTGGACGGCTTTACCGGGTTCACGCCGGTGCAGTATGAAGTGCTGAAGACCCTGATGCATTACGTGAAGGATATTTATGTGGCGGTTACCTTAGACGGGCGGGAGGATCCCTATCTGGACGAAGGGATGCAGGATCTGTTCTATCTCAGCAAGAAAACCATCCGCACCTTAAGCCGGATAGCCGCGGAGGAAGGGGTTTCCATCGGGGATCCGGTGCGCCTTTCCCATGGGGAAAAGAGCCGGTTCGGCGGATCGAAGCAGATGGAGTGGCTGGAGCAGAACCTGTTCCGGAGCCATCCGAAGCCCTATCCACAGGAGGGGGAGGATATCGCCCTCTACCAGCTTCCGGGCCCAAGGGAAGAACTGATGTTCGTTGCCTCCGAGATCCGGCGTCTGGTGCAGGAGGAGGGGTACCGCTATAAGGATCTGGCCATTGTCTGCGGCGATGTGCAGATGTACGGCAATTATGTGCCCCAGATCTTCGGAGATTATGAGATTCCCTATTTTCTGGACCAGAAGCGCAATGTCTCGTACCATGCCTTTACCGAGATGATCCGGGCCATGCTGGAGCTTTTGGAAAGCGACTTCGCACCGGAGCGCGTCATGGCGTATCTGCGCTGTGGGTTTGGCGGAATTTCCCTGGAGGAGCAGGATCTTCTGGAAAATTATCTTTTGGCAAACCGGATCCGGGGCTGGAAGCGATGGCAGGAAAACTGGGTGCGCCTGGCCGGCGTATCGGGGATGGAGGAGCTTGAGACAGTCAATGCGGTACGCAAAAAGGTGGCGGAGCCTTTTATGGAGGGGAGTAAGGACCTTAAGAGGGCGGACGCCACCGTGGAGGAAAAGACCCGGGCTCTGTATCAGTTCCTGGTAAAAATCCAGGCTTTCCGGCAGTTGGAGGAGCGGCGGATGGTTCTGGAGGAACGGCAGGAGCTGGCCTTAGCCCGGGAGTATGAGCAGATCTATCGCCTGGTGCTGGAGCTTCTGGACAAGCTGGTGATGCTGCTGCCCAGAGAAACCATGGACCTTCGAAGCTACCGCCAGATGCTGGAGGCCGGTTTTGCCGCGTCGGCGGTGGGGATCATCCCGCCGGGCTACGACTCGGTGCTGATCGGGGATACCATCCGTACCCGCCTGCCGGAGATCAAGGTCCTTTTTCTGGTGGGGGTCAACGACGGCCTGATCCCCCGGGTGGAGAAGCAGGGAGGGCTTCTGTCGGAGCAGGAGCGCAGCGTCCTGGAAAAGCGGGGGCTGGAGCTGGCGCCGGGGGCCAGGGAGCAGTCCTTTATCCAGAAATTTTATCTCTACCTTGGTCTGACCAAGCCCTCCCGGAAGCTGTATCTGACCTGGGGCAGAACCAACGGGGAGGGGAAGGAGATCCGGCGGTCCTATCTGACCGGGGTGGTGGGAAGCCTGTTTCCCCATCTTGTCCCCACAGGCCTGTATACGCCGTCGGAGTGGATGCGGCCCGCCACAAAGGAGAGCGGGAAGCGTCTCCTGGTGGAGGGATTTTCCCAGGCCAGGAAGGGAAGCTTTGCGCCGGGCTTTCTGGCGCTGTTGAAATGGTACCGGAGCCGCCCGGAGTATCGAAGCGGTGTGGAAGCGCTGCTTTCGGCGGCCTTTTACCGGTACCGGCAGCAGTGGTTAAGCCGCGAGGCTACCAGGGAGCTTTACGGGAAGGCCCTGCTTAGCAGCGTTACCCGCTTAGAGCAGCAGGCCGCCTGCGCCTATGCCCATTTTATTGCCTATGGCATCGGGGTGAAGGAGCGGGAGCTGGGGGAATTTGCCCCGGTGGACATGGGAAGCATCTTTCATGAAGCCCTGGAGCTGTATGCGGGAAAAATGGAGGAAGCCGGATACCGCTGGATGGATGTGCCAGAGGAAGTGCAGGAGCGCCTGGTGGAGGAAGCCATGGCAGAGACGGTGCAGAAGGTGGGGTATCTCATCTTCCAGGATGCCAGGACGGCTTACAGCGTCAAGCGGATGACGCGGATTTTACTGCGGACGGTGGAGACGCTTGGCGCGCAGATCGCGGACAGCAGCTTCCATCCGGAGGGCTACGAGGTTTCCTTTGATTTTGTGGACAATCTATCGGCCGTGAATTTTAACCTGACCCAGGAAGAACGGCTCCGGCTGCGGGGGCGCATCGACCGCATGGACGTCAGGGAGCAGGGGGAGCGGATCTATGTGAAGGTCATCGACTACAAGTCGGGAAACCAGCAGTTTGAGCTGGTGTCCCTCTACCACGGACTGCAGCTTCAGCTTGTGGTATACTTAAACGCGGCGTCGGAGATTCTAAGGTCCACCTATCCCCGGCAGGAGATTGTGCCCGCCGGGATGTACTATTACCACATGGACGACCCGGTGATCGAGGTGCGCACTCCGATGGCGGAGGCTGAGATCCGGGAAAAAATTTATGAGGAATTGAAGCTCAAAGGAGCCGGGACGGGTGAGAGCGACGGCAGCGTCAGTAAGAGCTCCCAGAAGCTGAGCCAGGAGGAGATGACGCTCCTTTCCCAGTTTGCCAGCCAGAAGATCAAGAGTCTGGGAAGGGAGATTTATCAGGGAAATATTGCGGTTTCCCCCTATGTACTGAAGGAAAAATGCGCCTGTGATTACTGTCCCTACCATGGGATCTGCGGCTTTGATCCCGGCGTGGAAGGATACGCTTACCGGAAGCTGGGGCAGGAAAAGGACCGGGAGCGGATCCTGGAAAAGATGAAGGAGGAGATTGCCCATGGGGATGACATTTACCCGGGAACAGCAGCAGGTCATTGATCTGCGCAGGAAAAACCTGCTGGTGTCGGCGGCGGCAGGAAGCGGAAAGACGGCCGTGCTGGTGGAGCGGATTTTATCCCTGATTACGGAGGGAGATCCTCCCTGGGATATCGACCAGCTTCTGATCGTAACCTTCACCCGGGCGGCGGCCGCGGAGATGCGGGAGCGGATCGGGGCCGCCATTGAGAGGCGGCTTTTAGAGACGCCGGGGGACCTTCATCTGCAGAAGCAGCAGACCCTTCTGTACCATGCCCAGATTACCACCATTGACAGCTTCTGCCTGTTTGTGGTGCGCAATTATTTTCATCAGATCGGGCTGGAGCCGGACTTCCGCATGGGGGAGGAGGGAGAGTTAAAGCTCCTGCGCCAGGATGTGCTGTCCGAGGTTTTAACGGACTGCTATGCCGGGGAAGATCCGGCGTTTTTCCGGCTTTCGGAGACGCTGTCCACCGGAAAAAACGACCGGGCGCTGGAGGAGACGGTACTAAAGCTTTATGATTTCGCCATGAGTGATCCCTGGCCGGCCCGGTGGCTTAGCGGCTGCAGGAGATGTTATGAGGCGGAGACATTAGAGGAATTTGCCCATCAGCCGGTGTATCGGGCGCTGGAGGACTATGTCCGGGAGGTGGTAAGGGACTGGGGCCGGATGCTTACGGCGGCCCTGGCCCTTTCGGAGGAGCCGGACGGCCCCGGGATGTATACGCCGCTGCTGGAAGAAGAGGTACAGCGGATGCGGGAGCTTTCTTCTGCCGGCGGTTATGTGGAATGGTACCGGAAACTGGGCGAACTGGAGTTCGCCAGGCTTCCGGCGGCCCGGAAGTTTGCGGGAGACGAGGGAAAGAAGCTGCGGGTGCAGGAGCTTCGCAAGAAGGTGAAGGATTCCCGGAAGAAGCTGATGGAGCAGTTCTTTTTCTTAGAGCCGGAGGAGATGGCGGCCCGGCTTTCCTTCTGCCGCCCGGTGGTGGAAAGCCTCCTTGACGTGACGCTGGAGTTCTTAGAGCGTTTTACCCGGAAGAAGCGGGAGAAAAATATGCTGGATTTTTCTGACCTGGAGCACCTGGCGCTGTCGATTCTGGTGGATGAGGAGACGAAGGAGCCCACGGAGACGGCGCTGCAGCTCAGGCAGCAGTTTCGGGAGGTCATGATCGATGAATACCAGGACAGCAATTCTGTCCAGGAGGTGTTGCTTGCGGCGGTATCCGGCGCGGACAACCGGTTTATGGTGGGGGATGTGAAACAGAGCATTTACCGCTTCCGTATGGCAAGGCCGGAGCTGTTTATGGAAAAATTCCAGGCCTATTCCACGGACTGCGGGGCTGATGCGCCGGGAGTGCGCATCGACCTGCACCGGAATTTCCGGAGCCGCCCGGAGGTCCTTGGGACGGTCAACGACATTTTTTATGCTATTATGGCAAAAAATCTGGGAAACGTGGAATACGATGAGGCGGCGGCGCTGTACGCCGGGATGGATTTTGCGGATTCTGCGCCGGAGCACTTTGCCACGGAGGTTCTTGTGGCAGACCTGGGAGAGCTTTCGGGGGAGGAGGGGGATCCCGAGGAGCTGGAACCGGCACTGATTGCCGCAAAGATCAGGGAACTGATGCGGGATCAGATGGTCACCGACCGGGAAAGCGGGGAATTAAGACCCATTAAGTATCAGGACATTGTGATTCTGATGCGGGGGGTAAGCCGCCATGGGGGCCCCCTGCTTTCGGTGCTGAAGGAGTATGGGATTCCGGCGCTGGCCGCTACGGATACCGGGTATTTTTCCGCCATGGAGGTACAGACTATGCTGCATTATCTGCGGCTTTTGGACAATCCCAGGCAGGATATCCCCATGGCGGCGGTGCTTACGTCCCCCATTGTAGGGCTGACGGCGGAGGAGCTGGCACGGATCCGGATTCCCTTCCCCAAGGAGAGCTTTTTTGAGGCGGTATTTTCCTGGGGGAGAGGAGAACTTCCGGGGGAGGATGCTGCGGGGGAGGATGCGTCCCCGCATCGGGAAAAGCGGACGGCGCAGGAGGAGGCCCTGGCGGAGAAACTCTCGTCGTTCCTTTGCCAGCTTACCGCCTTCCGGGAGCGGATCAGTGACACTCCAGTACATGAACTGGTGTTCGATGTAATGGAGAAGACCGGGTATCTGGATTATGTCTCGGCGCTGCCGGGCGGGAGCGCACGGCGGGCCAACCTGCTGATGCTGGTGGAGAAGGCCATTGCCTACGAGAGCAGCAGCTATCACGGTCTCTATCATTTTGTGCGCTATATCAATGAGCTGCAGCGCTATGAGGTGGATTTTGGCGAGGCGGTGGACGAGAGCATGGAGGACGCCGTCCGTATCATGACCATTCACAAGAGCAAGGGACTGGAATTTGCGGTGGTGATCCTGGCCGGCATGGGGCGGCAGATGAACCAGCAGGATGTGCGCAGCCGTATGGTGCTGCATCCGGAGTACGGGATCGGGCTGGACGCGGTGGACATCAAGCGCCGGGTCCGCTATCCCTCCCTGATGCGCCAGATCCTGGCCCGCCAGATCCAGATGGAGAACGCCGGGGAGGAGCTTAGGGTGCTGTATGTGGCCCTGACCCGGGCGAAGGAGAAGCTGATCTTGACCGGAACCTTGAAAAAGGCGGCGGAGAAGCTGGCAGGATACGAATACCAGACGCTGGACGAGGAAGGGCATATGGGCTTCCTGGAACGGATGGGGGCTGTCAGCTATTTTGACTGGGTGCTGCCGGTGCTGGTACAAAAGGGATATCCTATCCGTCAGGTAACGCTCCGGGAGCTGACAGAGGAGGCCCTGACGGAGGAGACCTTTGAGCAGTGGAACCGCGGATTTCTGCTGGAAGCCCTGGAGCAGGTGCCCGGGGAGGAGATGGAGCGCCTGGAGGAGAAGCTGACCTATGTATATCCCTACGAGGGCGAGCGGAGTCTGAAGACAAAGCTTTCCGTGTCGGAATTAAAACACAGGGCCATCGATTCGCTGCGCTTAGAGGAACAGGATACGGAATATCTGTATCGGGAGCCGCCGGCGGAGTACCTGCCTGCCTTTCTGGGGCAGGAGCAGGAGGAAAATACCGGGGCCCTTCGGGGAACCGCCATGCACCGGGTGCTGGAGTGCTTTGATTTTTCCCGGGGAGGCGCTACCTTGAAGGAACAGATCGCCAGGATGCGTGAGGAGGGGCTTTTGGAGGAACGGCTGCATGAACTGGTTTCCTACACGGCGCTTGCGCAGTTTTTTGAATCAGACCTGGCCATCCGGATGCAGCGGGCGGCCAGAGAAGGGAAGCTTCAGAAGGAAAAGCCCTTTGTGATGGGAAAGCCGGCCCGGGAGGTGTATCCGGAATCGGACAGCGACGTGCTGGTGGTGATCCAGGGGATCATCGACGCGTTTTTTGAAGAAGACGGGGAGCTGGTGATTGTGGACTACAAGACGGATGCCGTCCGCTCGGCCGCTGAGCTGGCCCGGCGGTATCAGGTACAGATGGATCTTTATCAGGAGGCAATGGAGCGGGTGACAGAGAAGAAGGTGAAGGAAAAGATCTTATATTCCTTCCGGTTAAGGGAGATCATATATGTATAGACAGTTGATACTTGCCTCGGCTTCCCCCAGAAGGCGGGAGCTTTTAAAGCAGGTGGGAATGGAGTTTCTGGTGCTTCCGGCACAGGGAGAGGAGATCATCACAAAGGTTCAGCCCCAGGAGGCGGTCTGCGAGCTGGCTCTCCACAAGGCTGTGGAGGTGGCAAAGCGCGTTTCTAAGGGCGAATGGCCAGGAGAAAAGGAGACGGCTGCGCCAAAGGAGTTTCTGGTGCTGGGAGCCGATACGGTGGTGGCCTTTGAGGGTAAAATTCTGGGAAAACCAAAATGTGAGGCGGAAGCGGTGGAGATGCTTTCTTCTTTAAGCGGCCGGACCCATCAGGTCTATACCGGCGTGGCGCTGATCGACGTGGCCAGGGAGGGGTGGGAGGTGGGACAGTTCTGCCAGGAAACCCAGGTGGAGATGTTTCCCATCAGCGAGGCGGAGATCCGCGCCTATGTAGAGAGCGGCGAGCCCATGGATAAGGCGGGGGCTTACGCAATTCAGGGCCGAGGAGCCGTATGGATCCGGGAAATCCGGGGAGACTACAACAATGTGGTAGGGCTTCCGGTGGCGGAGATTTATCAGTGGCTGAAGCAATTGGGGATTGAAATTTCTTCCAAAGCATAATATATTATATTTGGAGTGATTATGATAAAAAGGAGGAACTACCAATGAACGAATACGATGAGGCGGTTTTGAAAGCGTTTTTGAAGATGCAGTATGATATTTTTGACGAAGAGGTGGCGGGCAGCCTGGAGGAAGCGGAGGAATTCCTAGAGGACTGTCTGGCGGTTGTATGCGATACCATTGGCGATGTGCGGGAGTATTTTGAGGAAGAAGGCACCGATCTGTGTGAGATGGATGACCGCCAGTTGATGGAAGCGGAGGAAGTGCATGAGCTGCCGGACGGCAGATTTCTGATCCTGGAAGTGTAGGAGGTTTTTGAATATGGAAAAGTATGATGTGATCATCATCGGCGCGGGCCCTTCGGGGATTTTCTGCGCCTATGAGCTGATCCACGGCAGGCCGGATTTAAAGATCCTGATGATCGAAAAGGGCAGGCCTATTGAGAAACGTCAGTGTCCCAAGCGCAAGACCAAGGTGTGTGTGGGCTGCCAGCCCTGCTCCATCACCACGGGCTTCGCGGGAGCCGGCGCTTTTTCCGACGGGAAGCTGTCCCTGTCCCCGGATGTGGGCGGCCATCTGCCGGAGATTCTGGGCTATGAGGAGGCCACGAGGCTGATCAGGGAATCCGATGAGATTTATCTGGAGTTTGGCGCCGATACCAATGTGTACGGGGTGGACCGGGAGGCGGAGATCCGCGAGATCCGCAAAAAGGCCATCAACGCCAATCTGAAGCTGATCGAGTGTCCCATACGCCATCTGGGAACCGAGGAGGGCTACAAGATCTACGCCCGGCTGCAGGAGCATCTGCTCAAGCAGGGAATTACCATGAAGTTCAATACCATGGTGAAGGATATCCTGGTGGAGGAGGGCGCTGCCTGCGGCGTTGTAACGGAGAAGGACGAGACCTATAGGGCGCCGGAGATCGTCTGTGCGGTGGGCCGGGAGGGCGCCGACTGGTTTGCCCATGTCTGCCAGGAAAAAGGCGTTGAGACAGAGGTGGGGACCGTTGATATCGGCGTGCGGGTGGAGGTCCGGGACGAGGTGATGGAGTTCCTCAACAAGAACCTCTATGAGGCCAAGCTGGTATATCATACGCCAACCTTTGACGATAAGGTGCGGACCTTCTGCACCAATCCTTCCGGGGAAGTGGCTACGGAGTATTATGACGACGGACTGGCGGTGGTCAACGGCCATGCCTATAAGTCTAAGGAGCTTAAGACCAACAATACCAATTTTGCCCTGCTGGTGTCCAAGAATTTTACCAAGCCCTTTAAGACGCCCATTGCCTATGGCAAGCAGATCGCCCAGTTGTCCAATATGCTCTGTGACGGCCGGATCCTGGTGCAGACCTTTGGGGATTTTAAGCGGGGAAGGCGGACCACCGAGGAACGGCTGTGCCGCAACAACCTGATCCCCACCCTGAAGGATGCCGTGCCGGGGGATCTGTCCCTGGTATTTCCACACCGGATTATGGTGGATATTGAGGAGATGTTAGAGGCCCTGGATAAGGTTACGCCGGGAATTGCCAGCGACGAGACGCTGCTCTATGGCGTGGAGGTGAAGTTTTACTCCAACAAGGTGGTGGTGGATCCGGATTTCCAGACCAATGTGCGGGGGCTTCGGGCCATCGGGGACGGGGCTTCTGTTACCCGCGGCCTGCAGCAGGCTTCGGCCAACGGCATCAGCGTGGCCCGCAGCATTCTAAAGCAGATGGAGTGAAGGTGATACCAATGAAGACGAACAGATGGAAAAAACGTATGGCGCTGGCCGCCTTAAGCATGGTTCTTCTGCTGGGAGGAACCGCCTGCGGCGGGGAGGAGAAGCCGGAGGAGGTTTCCAAGGAGCTTGCGGAGGATGAGGTGTTCAGCATCAACGGAAAGAGCTGCACCCTGGCCCAGGCGAAGATTTTTCTGACCAATTACCAGAATCTCTACGGAACGGTGTACGGCGTGAACCTGTGGGAGCATGATTTTGGGGAAAACAGTCTGGAGCAGTATGTGAAGGACCTGTCCCTCTCACAGATGGCCCAGATTATGAGCATGGATTTTCTGGCGGAGGAACAGGAGATTGCGTTGACCGATGAGGAGGCCAGGAAGATTCAGGAGGCGGCGAAGGCTTACTATGATACCTTAAGCGAGGCGGAGCTTTCCTACATGGGCATTTCGGAGGGCGACGTGGAGGAGGTATACCGTCAGTATGGTCTGGCCAACAAGCTGTACCGGCATCTGACCAGCGGGATCAGCGACGAGGTCAGCGACGACGAGGCCCGGGTGATGGAGGTGCAGCGGATCTTTGTCACCACGAAGGAAGCGGCGGATGAAGTCATGGGACGCTTAGAGAGCGGCAGTGATTTTATGACAGTGGCAGGCACCTACAATGAGGGCGGCCAGGTGGAGATGAGCCTGGGCAGGGGCCAGCTTCCCAAGGCGGTGGAGGACGCCGTTTTTGCCCTGCAGCCGGAGGAACTGACCGACTGTATCCAGGCTGAGGACGGATATTATGTGATCAAGTGCATCGACAATTACAACCAGGAGCTGACGGATGCCAACAAGCAGGTGATTTTAGAGAAGCGCCGCAAGGAAGCCTTTGAGGATGTGTATGAGGAGTATATTGCCAGGATTCCTTCGGTGTTTAATGAGGAGCTGTGGGAGAGCGTGAAGCTTGAGGTCAGCGATGAGATTAAGACCAACAGTTTTTTTGATATCTATGAGAGCTATTGTGAGTAAGGAAAGTGACGGACATGAAACAGATTGCGATCATTGACGACGACGAGTACATTGGAGACATGCTCAAAGAGCTTTTGGAAAGGGAACATTACAGTGTCCTTCGTGCCTATTCCGGCACGGAGGCATTGTTGCTTTTGCAGCAGCATACGCCGGATCTGATCCTGCTGGACCTGATGCTGCCCGGGCTTAGCGGGGAGCAGGTGCTGCCGGAGATTGCCGGGATTCCGGTGATTGTAATGAGCGCCAGGGCCGGAGTGCAGGATAAGGTGAGCCTGCTTCTGGCGGGAGCGGTGGACTATGTGACCAAGCCCTTTGATACCCGGGAGCTGCTGGCGCGGATTGCGGTGCAGCTTCGGGAGGCGGAGCTGCGGACGGGGGAAGGGAGACAAAGAAAAGAACAAATGTTTGATGATGTGGATTCCTCTGTGGGGCTGAAGGCCGGGGAGCTTGTGCTGGATACCGAATCCCACAGGCTGTGGGTGAATGGAAATCCGGTGCATCTTACCAGAACCGAATATGCCATTTTAAAGCTTCTGATGGAGCAGAACGGCAGGGGTTTATCCCGCAGCACCATTCTTACGGCCATCAGTGAAGAAACGCCGGACTGTACCGAGAATACCCTGAAGGTCCATATCAGCAATCTGCGCAGGAAGCTTCGGGAAAATTCACCGAAGGAGTACATCGAGGCTGTCTGGGGGATCGGGTTCCGGCTGGTTAAAACTTGAATCTATACGATTTCTGAAGGATTTCCTTAACCGGTTTCTGAATGCTTTTCTGGTAAGGTATAGGTGAAGGGCAGAATGTGATGTGCCCTTTTCAAGAAAGGAGACAGAAATCATGGAATATTGTTTGACAACCAGCCGTCTTACGAAGACCTATGGCAGGTTCCAGGCACTAAAGGATCTTAACATGCATGTGCCCAAGGGAGCCATCTACGGCTTTGTGGGCAAAAACGGGGCGGGAAAGACAACGCTGATCCGCATTATCTGCGGGCTGCAGAATCCCACGGGAGGGAGCTACCAGTTGTACGGCGTGGACCAGAACCAGAAGGAGATTGTTTCAATCCGGCGCAGGATGGGAGCGGTGGTGGAGACGCCCTCCATTTATCTGAACATGACGGCGGAGGAGAATCTGAAGGAACAGTACCGGATTTTAGGAATGCCGGATTTTTCGGGAATCAACGATCTTTTGGAGCTGGTGGGCCTTGCGGGCACCGGGAAAAAGAAGGTGAAGAATTTTTCCCTGGGAATGCGCCAGCGGATGGGCATTGCCATTTCCCTGGCGGGGAATCCGGATTTCCTGGTGCTGGATGAGCCCGTGAACGGATTAGATCCCCAGGGGATCGTGGAGATGCGGGAACTGATTTTAAAGCTGAACCGGGAGCGCCAGATTACGGTGCTGATCTCCAGCCATATCCTGGATGAGCTTTCCAGGCTGGCCACCCATTACGGGTTTATCGACCAGGGGACGCTGGTGAAGGAGTTAAGCGCTAAGGAGCTGGAGCAGGCCTGCCAGAAGAGCGTCTGCCTGACGGTATCCTCCGCTAAGGCGGCCTGCCAGGTATTGGACCGTAAGAAACTGGAGTACCAGGTGAAGTCTGAAAGCGAGCTGGAGATTTACGGGAAGATTTCTGTGACAGATCTGACGCTGGCGCTGCATGAGGCGGGCTGCGACATCCTGTCTCTGCGGGAGCGGGAGGAGAGCCTGGAGAATTATTACATCAATCTGGTGGGAGGTGAGAGTCATGCGTAACCTGTTGGCGGCTAATTTTGCACGGTTGTGGAGGGATAAGCTGTTCTGGATCGGGATGGCGGTGATGGCAGGGCTCCAGGCCTTTGAACTGTCCATGCTGTATGTGGAGCATCTGCAGTATGGGGTGGAAAACCACCTGGAAAATGTGCTTTATGTTTACGGTGTCTTTGGCCCCATTGTGATGTCCGTGTTTCTCAGTATGTTCCTGGGGACGGAATACAGCGATGGAACCTTGCGCAACAAGCTGATTGTGGGGCAGAGGAGGAGCCATATTTATCTGGCAAACCTTATGGTATGCGGGGCGGCAGGACTGCTGTTTTCTCTGGCGAACCTTCTGGTAAGCCTGGCCCTTGGGATTCCCATGTTCGGCCTCAGAGTGCCGGTGCTTTCTGTAGTTACCCATACGCTTTGTACCTTTTTTATGATCCTGGCCTTTGCGGCAATTTTTACTTTGATCGGAATGCTCTGCCACAGCAAAGCCTTTACGGTGGCGGTCAGTATCCTTCTGGTGTTTGGCTTCTTCATGGTGGGTCTTGTGGTGAAGCAGTGCCTGATGGCGCCGGAAATGGAGAGCCATTATGAGATGAGCGTCGACGGGGAATTTGTAGAGACGGATCCCCAGCCGAACCCCAAGTATCTGCGGGGGACGAAACGCAAATTCTATGAATTTCTGGATCAGTTCCTGCCGGGCGGCCAGATCCTGGCCAACAGCCGTATGATGGAGGAAAGCGATAATGACCGGACATTGGTCCTCTATGATGTGGTCTGGGTGGTATTGACGGCAGGCGGAGGAATCCTCCTGTTCCAACGAAAGGATTTGAAATAACAATGATGCTTAGTCTGGCGCTGGCAGTGGCGGTGATCCTGCTGGCAGGAAAAATCTATCTGCTTGAGAAGAGTGTGGATGAGATCCGTAAACAGCTTGGGGAGCGGCTTGTAAGCGACACCAACAACCTGCTCTTTCTTTCCTCCCGGGACCGCCATGTGCGGCGCTTAGCGTCCGATCTCAATGAGCAGTTGAAGCTGCTACGCGCAGAGCGCCGCCGGTTCCAGACTGGGGATCAGCGCCTGAAGGAGGAGATGGCCAATATTTCCCATGACCTGCGCACGCCCTTAACCGCCATCAGCGGTTACCTGGATCTTCTGGAGGGGGAGCCCCAGTCCGAAACGGTGGCGCGGTACCTGGACTTTATTCGCAACCGCACGGAAACGCTGACCCAGTTGACCCAGGAGCTTTTCACCTATACCCTGGTGGCGGGTGGCGCAGAGGAAAAAGGAAAGTCCGGGGGGCAGGGAAAGCTTCTGGATGTAAACGGGCTGCTGGAGGAAAGCCTGCTCTCTTACTATGGCGCTTTTCAGAAAAAAGGGATTACGCCCAGGATCCGGCTTCCGGACACCCCGGTGAAGATTTACGGGGAAGCATCAGCCCTTGGCCGGATCTTTGGGAATATCATCAGTAACGGTCTCAAATACAGTGACGGCGATTTTTCCGTTACCCTGACGGAGGAAGGCAGGATCACGTTCTCCAACCAGGCCAAAGGGCTGACGCCGGTTTTGGTGGAGCAGATCTTCCAGCGCTACTATACCGTGGAAACCGGAGACCATTCCACAGGCCTGGGGCTTGCCATCGCCAGGGAACTGACCCAGGGGATGGGAGGCAGCATCGGCGCCCGGTACAGGGACGGACGGCTGGAGATTACGGTGACGCTGGAAAAACAAGGATAGTACAGGAGCGGCTGAATCACGATCGTGAAAAAAGAACATATGTTCTAACGGAGCCGGAGAAATTCGTGAAAGGAAGGAGCGCCAAGACGCCTGCGCTTGGCCAGCATGGCGGCCCAGATGGCATCCCCCTCTTCTAAGGTAAGTTCACTGCGCCGGTAGGCATCTGCAAGAATGGCGCCGGTGGTGGTATGCTTCAGCCGGTATTTTGCGATGTAAGTCTGGATGTCCTTAAGATTATTGCTGGCCACAATCCCGCCCTGCTCCCGGGCAAGGGCAATGGAGGCGGCCTCCCCGCTTCCGATGATCTTGTGTCCCGGGGCCGGGGCTTCGGTTAATTGATAGTAGGTGGCGTATGCTTCGGAATCGATGGCGATATCCTGGATGGATACGAGATGCTGGGTAAGAAGTGCATCAAGACGCTGTCTTAAGTGGGGGGCGCCGGGGCGGCTAAGCTCCCGGTATACCGGGCGGGGGATGATCACGCCACCCGGATAGAGCCGGGGCAGCAGGCCCTCGCGCCTTACCCACAAAAACGCGGACAGACAATCCGTATCAAAGAAAAGCAAGTCAGTCAATCACAATCCCCCCTTCTGGTTCTTCGCCGTAGACAATGTCATCGCGAAAGGCGTCTAACAACAGTTCTTCGTATTTTCCCACAGAGATCAGATCCGCCTCAAGCAGGTTCCGGGCCTGGCAGATATAATGTCCCAAGACCGTCATCTGCCGCTCCTTGGGGGAGGGCCGGTAGAGGGACAGGTCATAGCCCAGCCGGGCAGCCGTGTGGATGATCCCTGACTGCATGGACGCCGCTTCGGCAGACGAAAGCGCTCCCTCCTCCACCAGGCGGATCAGCATGGCCTGGTGGCTGATACCGAAATACTGCTCCAGGCGGATGATCTCCTCTAAGGAAAGAGACCTGCCGGAGGTACCCTGATACCTGTGGATCGCTTCGTACAAGGCGGAAGGGGGCATCAGAAAATAGGAGGCGAACTGGTCGGCATTCTTCTCATTCTCATTGCCGCCGCCAATCCGGCTGGAGCAGATGGTGGAAGCGCTGTCCCGGTCAAAATGCAGATGGTACAGCTCATGGGCCAGGGAATAGCGCTGGCGTCCCACCGACATGGCGGAATTGATGGCGATCAGAGAGGAATGCTCACTGCGAAAGCATGCGCCGCTGATATTCTTCCCCAGGGGATAGAAGATCAGGGTAAGGGAAGGAATGGACTGGGCCAGGGAAAAAATATTGATGGGGGAGGATACATCCTCCCCGAGATGCCTCCGGATACTGGAGGCCTTACTGCAAAGCTCCAACTTATCAATCATGGGCGGTCCCTCCTTGAAGCTGATCCATCTGAAACTGGTTCAATGCGATCCGGTTGATGGCCGTCAGGGCACAGAGATCCTCCGTGTCCATCGCGGTGGTCCGGAAGGCGATGGTATAAGCCGGGAGGACCGCATCCTCCTTAAGGAACGATGACACCGGGCAGCAAAAGAGCGCCGAGAGCTGGTGCAAAAGATCGGAGCTTAAGGAGCGTTCTCCCTTCTCAAACTTGGAGATCAGGCTCTGGTCAACCGATAAAAAATCCGCGATCTGCTTCTGGGTGAGACCGGCCTCCTCGCGCAGATGCTTGATCCTAAGACCGACATGGGACAGGTTCGCAGCCATTTGTGATCCTCCTTCGCGTTCGCATTCAAAGCGTTGCATGATATCTTACTACTTATTATTTATTATACACAAGTTTGTCATAATGTAAAGAGAAAAATGAAAAAAATTATGACAAAATTTTCATTCAGCCTCATGCGTCATCGAAATCGTGAATCCAAAGTGGATCTCTTTTTCCGAGAGACGGTAGCGCTCCTGGAGAAGGGGGCCGCAGGCAGCGGAGCCCACGCCGGAATCCTTGTAATCGATACGCACATGGGTGGCATCGGATCTGGTAAGCTCATCGGTGTGGCGTGCTTTCTGCAAGGTCCGGATGTCATAACGGGACACGCAGATCTCCATCTGGGTATCGGCAGAAAAGGTCAGTCCACCGGCGAAACGAAGCTGCTTTGTATGGGTGTGGTTGCCGTGCTCCTGGGGCCGTACGTAATTCACATATTCCCAATCCGCATGGGAGGTATGCCAGTCCACCGTGCCATGATGCATCATATCGCAATAGCTTTCCATAGGGCCGTTTCCAAAATAGCGGAACGCATGGTCCCCGCCGGGGAGTGCAAAGGAGAAGCCCAGCCGGGGCAGCCAGACGGTGGATTGGCGCACCTTTCCGTCAAGAACCATGTGGACCGAGCCGTTTCTGAAAAATTCATACCGCAGGGTGTAGTTTAAGTAAGGCGCGCGGGATACGCCGGCAGCGGAGGCAGTCACCGTCACACAGTGGCCCTCCACGGCAAGGTCATACACCTTGTGGAAGGTGTGCTCCAGATTCTCGCCACGCCAGACGTCTCTCCAGTGCCAGAGGGCGTCCATATTTTTGTCGTTGTCAATGCTGGCCCGGTCACAGGTCAGAGAAACCGCCCGGGCCAGAAACTCCTTCTCCCCAAACCGGATGCTGGTCAGACGGCCGGTCTGACGGCAGATGCGGTAGCAGAAATCTTCCCCGGATGCAAGGATCTCCCTGGCATTTTCCGTCAAAGGCAGGGGGGCAGGGGGCACCTGCCTGGAAGAAACGGGAACCGGAAGCGGCGCCTGCAAAAGCCCGGTCTCCCTGCCGCCTTCATCCAGCATGCGGACAGAGGCATAGCAGCCGAGGGCGCATTCTGCGGGAAGTTCCTGGGGAAGAATGGAAAAACGTTCCCGGGGCAGGATATCCGATGAAAGAAAGCGCTCCTCCAGGATCTGTCCATCCGCCGTCAGGGTATACTGGAACCGGCAGCCCTGAAAGGAACGGAAATCGTAGTGGTTGTACACCCATAAAAGGCCCTCCTCCCAGGTGAGGCGGAAGGGGGCGTAGGCAGCCTGTACTTCCAGGGAGCCGGCTTTCAGGGAGCGGTCGGAAAATACCAGCCCGTCACAGCAGAAATTGCCATCCTGGGTCAGCTCGCCGGGAAAATCGCCGCCGTACCTCTGGACGCCGTCCACCAGGACCGCCTGGTCCGCCCACTCCCAGATGCAGCCGCCAATGAGCTTGTCATAGCGGTAAAATAAATCCCAGTAGTCCCAGATATCGCCGGGGCCGTTCCCCATGGCATGGGCATATTCGCACAGGAAAATGGGCAGGTTTTTTTTCTCATCCGCCGCCCATTGCTCCAACAGGTCAAAGGAGGTATACATACTGGAAAAAATATCAGCCTGTTCCGGCTGCCCCAGCCGGGAGGCATCCTCACAATGCACCAGGCGCTTCTTGTCATGGTCATGAAGCCACTCAATCATGGCAATGTGATTTGTGCCGCATCCGCTTTCATTGCCGGTGGACCAGAAGATAATGGAGGGATGAAGCTTGTCCCGCTGATAGGTACGCTCTATACGCTCCAGATATTCCCTGGTCCACTGCGGCTGGGAGGAGGGCCACTCGCCGGATTCGATGTCGTATTCATATTCTACATTGGCATAGCGCCGGATAAAGCCGTGGCATTCCAGGTCCGTCTCCAGCATCACATAAAAACCCATCTGGTCGCACAGCTCCAGAAAATAAGGGGGCGGCGGGTAGTGGGAGGTGCGGATACAGTTGATGTTGAGCTGCTTCATCAGCAAAAGATCCTTTTTGATATCCTCCGGGCCGGTCGTCCAGCCTTTGGACGGATGGGTGCTGTGATAATTTACCCCCTTAAGCTTCACCGGCGTCTCGTTGATTAACAGGGCGTGGGACGAAGAACAGGAAATGTCGCAAAAACCAAAGGGGCGGCGGATTGTCTCACCCTGGGCCTGGAATTGGAGGGTATACAGATACGGATCCTCCGCGTTCCATTTCCGGACGTTTTTCACCTGGAAGCTGCAGCGGCCGTCCTCCGCCGCAACGGCTCCAAGAGGCTGTTTTCCGTCATAGAGGGAGATGCGGCAGGGGCGGTCAACCCGGCAGAATACGGTATCCTCCTCCGTAACAATATCGATATCAAAAATATGCCCCACAGGCCTTACCAGAAGGGAAACATCCCGGAACAGGCCGTGAAAACGGATGAAATCCTGGCTCTCCAGATAGCTGCCGCAGCACCATTTCCGGACATAGACCCGCAGCGTATTTTCCCCGTTCTGTATGTAATCGGAAATATCAAACTCCGCCGTCAGGTGGGATCCCTGGGTGGAGCCCACAAAGCGTCCGTTGACATAGATTTCCCCACAGGAGCAGATTCCGTCAAAGACAAGATAGTGCCGGTCGGTTCTGTCTGCCACCAGGAAGCTGCGCTGATAGACCCCGGTGGGATTGATGTCCGGCACGTAGGGCGGGTCGCAGGGAAACGGAAAGTTGATATTGGTATAATTGGGGTGTTCATAGCCCTGGGCCTCCCAGCAGGAAGGAACAGGGGCAGGCGTCCAGTCTGTGATCTCGTCGATATAGTCCCCGTTTTCAAAAAAAGCAAAATCCCAGATGCCATTTAAAGAAATCAGAGTTCCCCTACCCTGGGGAACGTAATAGCTGCGTGCCGGCATGCGGTTCTGGCTGGTCCTCTCTGGCCTTTCGTAAGTGCGCATATAATCTTAAGTCCTCCAATACATTTTAATAAGTAAACGCTGCTTTTATCATAACGGATAGAGAATCAGAAGAAAATGCATAAAACAATAATATTTTCAAATGAATAGCAGGATTGTCCAGTTTAGACAATAAAACTGGACAATCCTGCTATTTGTGGTAAAAATGGCAAGGTTCTTCTATTTTTTTTCTGGGAGAACCGTTGTACAATAATAACAAATGAGATATTAAAGAGATGGCGTTTATTGTGAAGAAAGGAGGATTTTGGAAATGAGATTGCAATGGACAAAGCGCGCAAGAAGATGGCTTGGGGGATTTCTGGCCCTTGTCATGATCGCCGGGATCCTGGTGGAGTGCGTGCCGCGGATGCCACAGGTACGGGCAGCTTCGGAGGAGCCGGTGTATGATGCGGCAACAGGAGAACAGTTGTACAGCAACGCAAGCGTAGTATTGGCGGCGGGAGAAAAGCTAAATCTTGGTGTGGAAATCCCGAAGGATGAGACGTATTGGGCGAGCTTTACGATAAAAGCTGAGGGAACTGCAAACGAAACGTCTGATGTTACCTATTTTAGGTTCCGCGGGAACGGAGAGACAAGGCGCTTGGCAGTATTTCCCGGGGGAAAAGTGGCTGTTTACGGAGATAATGCAAATCAGGCGCTTGGAGTGGATCGGACAGTTACGGAACCGAGAAGGATTACGGTTGAAAGTACAGATAAAACGGTTAGCGTCTGGGTGGACGGAGTGAAGCTAATCGATGGAAGCGCGGTAACAGGAGATGCCGGGCAACCGTTTTTTATCTCCAACAAAGGAGCATCGCTGGAAAATATCCAGGTCTGGAAGGTGAAGAAGGAGGAGCCTCTAGTATCTGACGAACCTACCTACAGCGAGGCAGAGAATACACTTTTAAATGAAGGGAATGAGAGCCTGACAGTAGCGGCAGGAGCTGCCCAGGAATTTGGAGTGACAGTTCCAGCGGATGAAACCTACTGGATGAGCTTCACGCTGAAAGGAACAGGGGCAGTCTTCATTCCCTACCGAGAGAAGGACAGCTCGGGGAGCCACCGTCTATATATGGAGCCGTACTGGAGCCAGGTATTTGGAACAGGAGGGAGCAGCCTGTACGGAAAGAGCGCGGCGACCGGGATGGACGGGGCAGGAGCAAAGGTGACGGTGGAGAGTACGCCGACCACGGTGAGCGTATGGCTGAACGGGATGAAGATTGTGAACCAGGAAGCAGTGACAGAACCCGGGGAAGGGAAGCCGAGGGTGTCGTCGGCGGCAAAGGGGGCGGAATTCACAGGGCTTCAGATCTGGACAGTGAAAAAGGAAGACCCGCCAACCCCGCCCATTACCGACCCTTCCGAGCCTACCTACAACGCCGCTACCGACGACATGAAGTACACCGGCGACGCCGTCACTGTGACGGCAGAATCCAGCCATAACTTCGGCGTAACGATTCCGGAGAATGAGACTTACTGGGTGACCTTCACAGCCAAAGGCACCGGGACCATGTACTTCCCCTATCGGGGAACCGGAGGAGACGGCAGCAGCCGCCTGAGCCTGCAGGCCTTCTGGAGCCAGGTGACAGGGCCGGGCAATGCCAGCCTGTACGATCAGAGCGCGTCCACCGGGTTTGACGGCGCAGGGACAAAGATTACGATTGAAAGCACGCCGGACACGGTGAGCGTGTGGATGAATGGGAGAAAGATCGTGGAGAAGGCCCCGGCAGCCGCTGCCCAGGAGGGACTTCCCCAGGTATCCTGGGCCACCGATGGTGTGGAGCTTACGGATATCCGGATCTGGGCGCCCAAGTCCGACCGGCCGGTGCCGGAAGAACCCGCCTTCGATAAGAAGGAAGACAGCATGCTCAACAACAGCTTCCCGGCAGACACTCTTACCCTGGAGGCCGGAGAGAACTTCCACTTCACCACCAGAGAAAGCGGGGCCAAGACCTTTTATTTCAGCTTCACGGCCAGATCCGAAGGAGAACTCTGGGTGAATTACCGGGATCCCGGCCGGCTGTATCTGGGCCAGACCCAGTACGGGGCAGTGGGGCTTGCGCCGGAGAGCTGGAAACCGTTTTCGGGGCTTAAGGACGGTGTGAAGGTGACCATCGTATCCACCCCGGAGCACAGCTCCATCTGGCTGGACGGAAAGCTGGTGGTGGAGGAAAAGCCGCTGAAAGCCCTGGCAAAAAGCCGGCGCAGCTCTTTGCACCTGGCGGGGCAGGGAGGAAGCCTTGCAGAGCAGGCGGCCCGTATCTATCGCAGCGCTGCCGGAGGATTTATTATGCCCTCCATTTCAGCCAACAGTGCGGTGGAGCTTAGCGATATCCAACTGTGGGTGGAAGGAGAGAGCAGCCAGAACCTGGACGCGCCGGTATATACGCCGTCCACCGATACCGGTTTTCCGGTCAAAGGAGTTTCCGGAGGAACGATGACAGCGGATGGAATTGTGGTAGAGCCGGAGAGTGCCTCGGCCTTTCTTGCCGATCTGCCCTACAATGCAGATTACAATATGTCCATGCGGGTTACCTCAGAAGGATCGGGCGCAAAGTCCGTCAATATCCGTTTCCGGGGCAGCGACTCCTTCCTGGTGATGAACCAGAGCGGGTATCAGTTGATCCTGGGAGGGGAGGCTACGGAATGGATCAACTGGCCCCTGAATATGAAATATGGGGTGGATGTGGCGATCCGGTCTTCCCAGGACCGTCTGCAGGTATGGCTGGATGGCTATAAGATTTACGATCTGCCCTATACGGCAGGAGGCAGCGCCCAGCCGGGAATTTTGTGGTCCTATGACAATACGGTTACGGCCGGCAATCTTACGATCTGGGCAAACGAAACGCCGGAATCGGATGCACCTGTTTTTGACGGATCGGTTGACCAGAGCTATGAAATCTGGCAGGTGACACAGGGCTCCTATGCGGACGGCGTGCTGACCGTACCGGCACAGAGCCAGGCAATCCTGTTAAGCGATCTGCCCCATAATGCTTCCTACTATATGAGTATGACGCTGAAGACAGACGGGGCAGTCAACCTGCTGTACCGGGATGGGACGGGAGAAAACCAGGGACTGTTTACCCTGTCAAGCAGCGGCTACCAGTCCTCCGCCACCGGAGACGGCCAGTGGGTCAATAAAGCCTTTTACACCCTGTCCATGGGGGCTAAGGTGACCTGGTATTCCTCGCCGGAGCGTTTTATCATCTGGGTGGATGGCGAGAAGCTGGTGGACGACAGCTATGATAAGGGCGGCGCGGCCCAGCCGGCCATTATGTGGTCCTTTGACAATGAGGTGACCGCCTCCGATCTCTGTCTGTGGACGAAGGAGGAGGCCAGGACAGACGAGCCGGCATACCAGCCGGGAAGTCATGTGCAGTATCCGGTGAAGGACTACGGGAACGGGAGCTGGAGGGATGGAGCGCTGACCGTGGATCCCTTAAAAAATGCGTATTTTGCTACGGATCTTTCCGCCCAGTCGGATTATTTTATGAGTTTTGTAGTGCAGACCACCCAGGCGGTCAACGTGATGTACCGCAACCCCAATGGCATGTTCCAGTTGAGCACCAATGGATACATATCGGTGGGAACCGACGGGGAATGGGTGAATAAGGCCATCCGCAAGCTGCCCTACGGGGTGCGGGTAACCGTTCATTCCACGCCGGACTGGATCACTATCTGGGTGGACGGGGAGAAGCTCATCGACGAGCCCTATAAGAGGGCCGGTGAGAGCAGCCCCGGAATCGCATGGTCCTTTGAAAATGGGGTACAGATACGGGATATCCAGATCTGGACGGAGCAGAAGGGCGTCGGCGCCTATCTGGGAGAAATCCTGAAAGCCTCCCGCCATAAGCTGTCCCGGAAGCTTTCCCACGGAGCAGGCCTGCCTGGCCGGGCCCAGGTGCAGGAGTATCTGGACCAGCAGCCCATGGGAAAGAGTGTACAGAAGCTTTCCGCGGAGAATGCAGGCAGCAGCTATCAGATCTTTGAGGCAGAGGTTCCCATGGCAGACGGCCTGGGCGGCGGTGCGCGGACGGTATGGATGCTGGCAGTCATCGGCCTGGCCCTGCTTGGCGTATCGGCGCTGGTGGTGATCCTGATCCATGCAAAAAGAAAAAGCCGCAGAGCCGCGGTGAAGTAACAGGAACGAAGGGGGAGGCAGGAGTATATGAAATTCTACCACCTGCACTCCCCTTCTTTATTTTAAAGAATCGGAGCGATAGTTTTTGATATAAGCCCTGGGCGGGATGCCGACATTTTTTTTGAATACCCGGTTGAAGTAATAGGGATCCCCATAGCCCACCGAGGCGCCAATCTCCGTAATGGAAAGCTCGGAGGAAAGCAGGAGCTCCTTGGCTACCTCGATCCGCCTCAGCTCTATGAACTTCTTGGGCGTGGTGCCGGTAACCTGCTTGAAAATATGGGAAAACCGGGAAAGGCTCAAATAGCACATCTGGGCGTAGTCCTGGTTGCTAAGCTCCGGGGAGGCGTACTCCGTCATCATATAGTTGAGAGCCGGGGCGATCTTATCCGACTGGAGGCCAACGCCCAATTGTTCCTTGAAGCACCGGGACAGGCTCACCAGAAACTGGATCAGATAGCTCTGGCACAGGTAATCGCTGTTGGGGAGCAGGGAGCGTTCCTCCCGGGCTAATTGCAGCAGTTGTTTTTTTAAGCCGATGGTGGAGCTTAAGCTATGAATCCCCTTAAGGTTCAGATCATCCACCATCTGGGCGGCCCCATGGCCGTAAAAATGAACCCACAGGTAGGTTGTGTTATCGGAGCCGTAATGGATGATATGCTGTGGATGGTCCGGCTCGTAGAGAATGCACTGGTTGGGCTCCAGGACGTAGGTGTGTCCGTCGATGGTATGATAGCCCTTGCCGGACAGCAGGATCTGCAGCATATAGTTCTTGCACTGGCCCGCGCCGCGGATACATTTAAAGGTGTGTGAGATATCGCTCAGATCATAAATACCACAGGCTAAAAGCTCCAGGTATCTGGAATTGTCACATTGGTTCAGCAGAGCAGCATTTTCAGCGGACAGAGAAGTAATGATTTTCACAATAGCACCTCCTAAAAAAACTAAGGTAATTTTATAGGTTCTGGAAGGATATGTCAAGAGATTGGAAAGACAAAACAGGGCGAAGGTAGATGAGATGAGAAGAAAGAAAGGCGAACAGAAAAAAGGGAAAAGGGTGGCGGCCCTCCTGCTGGCGGCAGTCATCGTGGGAATCACAGGAAGCGGGTCCCATGTCCGGCTCCTGGCAGCGGAGGCCGGAGCGGAGATCGTTCTACAGTCAGTAGACTACGATCCGGCCCAATCGGAGAAAACGACGCTCCAGAAGGATGTGGACGGCCAGGGGACAGAGGCAGTGGTGACCGGAGAGGATGGCCGGGCGGTCTGGCGTTTTTCTGTGGAGGAGGCCGGGAGCTACTTTGTCCGGGTGCAGTATTATAGCGTGCCGGACAGCGCCCTGGTGATGGAGCGGAGGCTGTCCGTAGACGGGAAGGCTTACGGGAACTTTGAATTCCGCCGTTCCTATTCGGCGGAGGGGGAAACCGCCTATGACCGGAACGGAAACGAGATCCGCAGGAAGGAACAGGAGGATCTGTGCTGGCAGGAGGTGTGGCTGGCGGATCCGGAAGGCTACGGGGAGGAAGTGGTTTTGGAGCTGGAGCCGGGAGAGCACACCCTGTGCCTGGATTCTTTGCTTGGGAAGATGGCCATCGGCTCGATCCTTCTGACTTCCCAAAGGCCCCAGGCCCAAAGCTACGAAGAAGTGTTCGGAGGCTTTCAGGCAGAAGGCGTTACGGATGGAAATCTGGAGCTGAAAAAGGTGCAGGCGGAGCAATATCTGCACAAATCCGACGCCAGTATCCGGGTTTCCAACGACCGGACCTCCGTGGCTACGGAGCCGGGTTTTGCAAAGACCATTGTATACAATACCATCGGCGGGGATTCCTGGAACAAGGCGGGACAGTGGATCGAGTGGGAGATCGAGGTCCCCTCAGACGGCTTTTACTGGCTGGGGATGCGGTGGCGGCAGAACGTCAAGACCGGGGGAATGTCCTCCCGCAGTCTGACCATCGATGGAGAGGAGCCCTTTGGGGAGGCCGGGCGGCTGCTGTTTGGCTATGACAATGCCTGGCAGGTAAGTTGCTTCGGCGGCGCCGAGCCTTACTGCTTTTATCTTACCAAGGGCGTCCACCGGATCCGGCTGACGGCCGGCCTGGGAGACCTGGCCCCGGTGCTGGCGGAGACGGACCGGCTGCTGGAAGACTTAAACGAGATGTATATGAAGATCATCATGGTCAGCGGAACTTCTCCGGATCTGAAACGGGATTATAACTTTGCGGCCCTGATTCCGGAGGTGATCGAACAATATCACACCACGGCCGGGGAGATCGAAGAACTGATGGGCCGGGTGGATGCGGTTACCCAGGGGAGACAGAGCACGGCGGAGCTTGGCCAGATGCGGGATGTGCTGGAGTGGATGTATGAGGATCCGGAGACCACCGGAAAACGTCTGTCGGATTTTTCCTCCAGTATCTCCGCCCTGGCCGGGTGGCTTTCCGACAGCCGCAGGCAGCCTTTGGAGATCGATTACCTCTTTGTGGCGTCTCCGGGAACGGAGCTTCCCAGGGCGGGCGGAGGGTTTCTTGCCAGCCTGGGCTTCCAGCTGAAGCAGCTTTTGGGCTCCTATACCATGGATTACACCAGCATCGGGAACACCAGTTTGGATGACGAAGAGGAGGAGGCTTTGAAGGTGTGGGTCATTGCGGGAACGGAGCAGGCCCAGGTGCTGCAGAAGCTGATCAACGAGCAGTTTATCCCGGACAGCTCCATTCCCGTGAAGCTGGAAAATGTCACCAAGGATGCGCTGATGCCTGCGATTTTCGCGGGGCGGGGGCCGGATGTGGTGCTGAATCTGGACGAGGCCAGCCCGGTGAATTATGCCCTGCGGGGGGTGCTTTTGGATCTGACGGAATTTTCCGATATCGACCAGGTGCTGGACAGCTATGAGCCCTGTGCCTACGAGGCCTTTGAACTGGGGGAGGAGCTCTATGCGCTGCCCACCTCCATGGATTACCCGGTGCTTTTTTACCGGAAGGATATCTTAGAGGAGATGGATATTTCCCTGGAGGAATGTGAAACCTGGGATACCATGCTGCAGGCGGTGCTGCCCAAGCTCCAGATCCGGAACCTGCGGTTCGGGCTGCCGGCGGGCAATGCCGCTGTCAGCAGCGCCTCCTCCAGCCTGAATTCCTTTCTGATGTTTTACTATCAGGGGGGAAATGAGCTGTACAATGAGGAACACACCCGGACTACGCTGGATACGAAGGAAGCCTTTGCCGCCTTTAAGGACTATAGCAGTATCTACACGGACTACCGGCAGGACCGGACCTTTGATTTTGTCAACCTGTTCCGCAGCGGCGAGATGCCCATTGCGGTGGTGCCCTATTCCCAGTATTACCAGCTTGCGCTGTTTGCGCCGGAGATTGAAGGAAAATGGGGCGTGCTGCTGGCGCCGGGAACCAGGGACGCCATGGGAAACGTGGATCATACCGTGGCCTGCACGGTGACCGGGGCCTCGATCCTGGCGGATACGGAGAATCCCCAGGATGCCTGGGAGTTCTTAAAATGGTGGGCCGGCGGGGAGACCCAGAGCGTCTATGCCCGGGAGGTGGAGACGGTTTTAGGGATCGGGGGCCGTGTGAGCCCGGCAGCCAATGAGGCACGTGCGTCCATCGCCTGGAACCGGGAGATGAAGAAGCTTTTGGAGGAGCAGCTTTCTTACTGCCGGGGGGTGCCCCAGGTGCCCGGCTCCTACTATGTGGGGCGGTATTTTGACTTTGCCTTCCGGGATGTGGCCAATCAGGGGGACGATATTGCCCAGACGCTGATCGGGGTCACCGAGGATATCAATGCGGAGATCCGGGAGAAGACCCTGGAGCTTCGGCAGGACGGAAGATGACGGAGAGGAGAAACGGATGAAAAAGAAGAAGGAGCGAAAGGAGCGTTACACCAGAAAACAGATTCTGACGGGATACGGATTTCTGGCCCCCTTTCTTATAATGTTTTTGGTTTTTACAGTGATCCCCATCGTTGTTTCCGTTGTGCTGAGCTTTGCCTATTTTAATGGATTTTCCCTGCCCAGCTTTGTGGGGCTTTCCAATTATATCAAGCTGTTTCTGAAGGACGAGCTGTTTCTGAAGGCCCTTTCCAATACCCTGGCCTTCGCCCTGGTGACCGGGCCCTTAAGCTATTTCCTGTGCCTGGTGCTGGCCTGGGTGATCAGCGAGTTCCCGCCGAAGATCCGGTCCTTCCTGACACTGTTGTTTTATGCGCCCTCCATCTGCGGCGGCGTGTATCTGGTGTTTACGATTATTTTCAGCGAGAACCGGTATGGCTGGGCCAACGCCATCCTGATGGATCTGGGGATTACCTATAAGCCCATCTACTGGCTGACGGATCCCAAATATATGTTCTGGGTGGCATTGCTGGTGATCCTGTGGACCAGCCTGGGAAGCAGCTTCCTCTCCTTTATTGCGGGCTTTCTCAACATTGATGAGAGCCTGTATGAGGCGGGGGCCATCGACGGGGTGTCTAACCGCTGGCAGGAGCTGTGGTACATCACCCTTCCTTCCATGAAGCCCCAGCTTTTGTTCGGCGCGGTGATGAGCATTACGGGATCCTTCGGTGTGGGACCCATCCTGGACGGGATCTTTGGCAATCCCAGCACGGATTATGCCCTTTATACCATGGTGCATGAGCTTTCGGATTACGCCAATACCCGGCTGGAGTTAGGCTATGCGTCTGCCATTGCCACGGTGCTCTTTGCCTTGATGCTGGGAGCCAACCAGATTGTGCAGAAGATCCTTGCAAAGGTAGGTGACTGATATGAAAAGATTGAACCGCTCCAAGGGGGGCACGGTGCTGCTGTTCCTTTTTATCCTGGTGATGGGCTTCTTCTGCGCCTTTCCCATGATCCTGATTATCGGAAATTCCTTAAAGGGTGTCACGGAGCTGTGGAAGTTCCCGCCCACGGTGTTCCCGAAGAATCCTACCCTGAAAAATTACAGGGATATGTTCCAGGCCATGGCGGGGACCCTGGTGCCTTTTTCCAGGTATCTGATGAATACGGTGGTCATTACGGTGGTGGGGACCCTGGGAAATGTAATCTTTGGCTCCATGGCGGCCTATGCCCTCTGTAAGCTGCGCTTTCCGGGGCGGAATCGGATTTTTTCCCTGATCGTCAAGGCGCTGATGTTTAACGCCACGGTGACGGCCATCCCCAGCTATATCATTATGTCCAACTTAGGGATGGTGGACTCCCTGTGGGCCATTATCCTGCCTGCCTTAGGCTCCACCCTAAGCCTGTACCTTATCAAGCAGTTTATGGAGCAGTCCATTCCCGATTCCCTGCTGGAGGCGGCCCGGCTGGACGGGGCCAGCGAGTGGGGAGTGTTCTGGCGGATTGTGATGCCCAATGTGAAGCCGGCCTGGTGCACGGCCATTCTGCTCTCGGTGCAGGCTCTATGGAACAGCAGTCCCAATGTGCTGATCTACAGTGAAGAAAAAAAGACCATGTCCTATGTGATGGGACAGATCTCCGCCTCCGGGCTGTCCCGGGCCGGGGTATCGGCAGCCGTTACGGTCCTGATGATGTCGGTGCCGATTCTGGTTTTTATTTTCAGCCAGAACCAGGTGCTTAAGACCATGGCCGCCTCAGGAATGAAGGAGTAGGGGTGTATGAGTAAAAAAAGAAAAATCTGTACCGGTATCCTGCTGGCAGGGCTGCTGCTGGCCTCCCCCGTCCTTACGGCGCTGGGGGCCTCCTCCAACCGGGATACCCTGTATGATTCTTATGTGTATGACAACGACGAGCCGGTGGCGATTTTAAGCCCCTATACTTATGCAGGGCAGATCAGCGAAGACAGCCTCACCGGTGAAAAATTCGGGGAGCTTACCGACCTGTTTTACTGCCAGGAGGATGGGCGGCTCTACGTAGCAGACAGCAAAAACAGCCGGATTGTGGTGATGAATGAGGAGCTTGAGACGGAATACATCCTGAACGCCTTTGAACGGGACGGGACATCCGACGCCCTCTCGGGGGCCAGCGGCGTCTGTGTCCGGGACGGGATTGTATACGTGGCAGATACGGGAAACAGCCGGATTGTGACCTTTTCGGCGAAGGATCATTCCTTTCTCCGCTGCTTCGATAAGCCCGTCATCAAACAGCTTGGGGAGGGCTACAGCTACCAGCCCATCCGCCTGGCGGTGGGGATCACCGGGCAGATGTATGTGGTGGCCCGGGGCATTAACAGCGGGTTTGTGGTGCTGGATGGGGAAGGGGAATTCCAGTCCTTCGTGGGGGCCCCGGAGGTGACCACCAATTTCCTGGACGAGCTGTGGAAGTTTTTTATGACAAAGGAGCAGCGGGCGGCGCTTCTTAAGAGCGTTCCCACCGAGTACAATGCGGTGGTGTTTGATGCGGACGGTTTTTTGTATGCCACCACCCGCTCAGAGGATGTGCAGCCTGTCACACGGCTGAACCTTAAGGGACAGGATATTTTAAACAGCAGTAAGGGTCTCCCCATCGGGGATACGGATTATGAGAAGATGCGGTCGGCCTTCGTGGATGTCTGTGTCTCGGAAAACGGCGTCTATTATGTCCTGGACGCCTATGCAGGCCATATTTTTGCCTACAATTCCCAGGGGGAACATATGTTTGCTTTTGGAAGGAACGGAGCCCAGGCGGGAACCACCAATTCTCCGGTGGCCATCGAGTTGATGGGCAGCCGGCTGCTGGTGGCCGATACGGTGACGGGAACGGTTAATGTCTATGAGCAGACACCCTTTGGCGCCGCCATCCTGGCGGCGGATCAGGCCATGAGTACCGGAGAATATGAGGAGGCCAGGACCCAGTGGGAGTATGTGCTGGATCACTGCAGCAGTTATATCCTGGCGGTGCGGTCCTTAGGCAAGCTGGCCCTGTATGAAAAATCCTATGGGAGAGCCATGGAGTATTCCCAGAGGGCCGGCAGCAAGGAGGATTATTCCGAGGCCTTCCGGGCCGGCCGCAGCAGCTTTCTCTACGACTATTACCCGCAGCTTCTGCTGGGGGCGGCGGTACTGATTGCCCTCTGGCTCCTCTATAAAAAGGTGTGGCTTAAGACAGAGGCGGCGGCCCGCGTAAAAGGCAGCAGACTGGCCCGGGAGCTGGCTTATGAACGGTACTGTGCCTTCCATCCCATCGATGGGTTCTGGTGCCTGAAGCGGGAGAAGCGGGGAAGCCTTCTGACTGCTAGTGTGACGATCCTGCTGTTTTTGCTGGTTTATCTGATGAACGTGCAGTTTGGGGGATACCTTTTTATCGACGGGCAGCCGGAGGACGTGGATGCGCTGATGTCTCTGCTGATGGCGGTGGTGCTGATGGCCTGCTACTGCGTGGGAAACTGGTGCTTTACCTCCCTGATGGACGGCAAGGGCACCATGAAGGACATCTATATTGCCATGGCGGCGGCCCTGCGGCCTTATGTGACCGGCGGTCTGGTATTGTTTGTATTGTCCCATGTGCTGAGCGGACAGGAAGCCTTTTTGTATACGACGATCCGGACGATTCTGATGCTGTGGGTGGCTGCGCTGATCTTCCTCGGCATGATGATGACCCATGACTATCTGCCGGGGAAGGGGATTCTGACCATGATCCTTACGATTGTCGGAATGGCGCTGCTTGTGTTTATCGCCCTGATGGTGTTCAACCTGGTGGACGACCTGGTGAATTTTGTCTACAGTATTTACCGGGAGCTGCTGTATCGGAGGCTGTAAGGCATGGGAAAGGATAAGGATATGACAGGAAAGAAACGAATTTTTCTCCTGGCGGCGGGACTGATCCTGCTGGCGCTGCCATTGGGCTGCGGCCAGACGGGGGTACAGGAAAGCAGCCGGTACAGGGAGGAGGAGGCCAGCGGGGACGATACGCTCCTTCAGGCGGTGGAGCAGGGGGAGGTATCCCTTTCCAATGACCGGCTGACCCTGCAGATGGATGCGTCCACCACGCATTTTACCATCCAGGATCATGAGACCGGGGCCAGGTACCAGTCGGCGGTGACAGAGGAGCTTACGGGCGCACAGATCCCCCTGGATGAACGCAGCCGTTCGGAGCTGGTCGTCAGCTACTATGATCCCGAGAGCCAGAAAATGGAGCTGAATTCCAGCCAGCATTCGGTGGCCTACGGCAATTACCGGGTGCTGACGGACGGGGAGGCCATCCGGGTTTACTATACCCTGCAGCTTTTAGCGACGCCGCCCTTTGCGCCCCAGATCTTAAGTGAGGGGCTGTTTGAGGAGATCAGCGGGAACTTAAGCTCCACGGATATGTTCAAAGTAAAACTGATGTACAAATATTACCCTGCGGGCAGCGCCACCGCCGAGGCCAAAGAGGTTCAGGCCCGCTACCCCTACGCAAAGGATCATGGCGTCTATGTGCTGGGGAACTTAAGCGAGGCGGACCGGATGGCCCTGAACAAATATATCGAGGGAGCGGGCTATAGCGGGGAGCAGTACCAGGCGGACTTACAGGAGCTTGGAATTGTATTGGATGAGGAAGAACTGCCCATGCAGTTTACCGTCCCGGTGGAATACCGGCTGACGGAAACAGGCTTCTCGGCGGAGGTATTGAGCGACCGGATCGCGTCGGCCAACAGCCAGTACACCCTGTATTCGGTGTCGGTGCTGCCCAGCTTTCACTGCGGGGTGGTGGCGGAGGAGGAGGGCTTCTTCCTCCTGCCGGACGGCTCCGGGTCGGTGATGCAGCTTGCCCCTGCGGATAACGGCGGCTATACCCAGAGGATCTATGGAAACGATCCCTCCTGCAGGAACCAGCTAAGTGCGGTGATCGGGAAAAACGCGGTGCTGCCCCTGTGGGGCTACAGCAGCAGCCGGGGAAGCTGGCTGGGCCTGATTGAGGGCTCGGCAGCGGCGGCCACGGTGAACGCCAGCCGGGCAGGAAATACGGAATATATCGGTCATGGCGGCGCGGAATTTGCCCTGCGGGCCACCGACAGCTATGTGATGCGCAAATCCACCCTGGAGCTTGCCATCTTCGCCCCGGAAAGGAACGTGGAGCGGCCTTTGGTGGAATATGTGCTGCTACAGCCCGGGGCGGGGATCTGGGATATGGCAGATTGTTACCGGAGCCGTCTGGTGGAGGAAGGAAAGATTGTGCCGGAGGGGGAAAGCCAGCGGAGCCTGTATCTGGAGTTTACCGGCTATGTGACGGAGCCGGCCTCCTTCCTGGGAATATCCTATGATAAAAAGGTGGTGCTCTCCACCCTGGCAGAGATCTACGCTGCGGTGGAGGCCCTAAAGGAGGAGGGGGTGGACCATATCCAGGTACGCCTTAGGGGATATGGCCGGGAAGGCGGCCTGTACCACGGCCTGACGGAGGGATTTTCCTTAGCGCCTGAAGTGGGAACCATGGAGGAGCTGACGGCGCTGGCAGAGCTTCTGCATGAGACCGGCGGCGGGCTGTATCTGGAGGACGATATTCTGGAGGTGTACCGGGATGAGAAATTCGACGGCTTTTCCTCCACCTCCGACGCGGTGCGCAGGCTGGATAAGACGCTGGCGGACGTCAGCGATTTTAACCTGGTTACCGGAAAGGATGAGGATCATCAGTATGTACGCTACCTGGTTTCCCCAAAGCTTTACGAGAGTCTGGCGACAGATTTTTCCGGGGAGCTGTGGAAAAAACAGGGAACAGAACATATGTACGGTTCTCTGGCCGGGGCCGGACAGCTTCTGGTATCGGATTTTTCGGAGCAGGATGCGTACGACCGGACCCAGACCATCGGCGCGCTGTTGGCCTCCCTGGAGCTTCTGGGAGAGGGGCGTCCGGTGATGTGCGACGTGGGAAATGCTTATGTGCTGGGACATGTGGACCATATTTTAAATATGCCGTTGTCGGATTCCGGTTTTCCCTCCGAGAGTTTTTCGGTTCCTTTTTACCAGTTGGTGCTTCAGGGGAGCACAGGCTATGCGGGGGAGGCCTTCAACATGGCGCGGAATCCCGATAAGGCCCGTTTTGATTCCCTCCTGTCCGGTGCGGATCCCTGTTATTCCTGCGTGACCGACAAGGCGGCCCTGGAGTCCCTGGGCCAGTATCAGCGGAAGCAGCCGGTGGCCTTTACGGTGGTGTATACGGAAATCCTGGATTTCTGGAGGGAGCATCAGGAGCTTGCCGCCCTGCGGGCCAAGGGGGCGCTTACGGATTACCAGATCCTTTCGGAGGGACTGTACCTGCTGGAATATGGGGATACGGCGGTGATTTTTAATGAGACGGGCCGGGAGGCGGAGTGGAAGGGTATTTCCGTGGAGGCCGGAGGCTATGAGATTGTAAGGGGGTGGGACGGTGAATAAGCCAAAGAGGAAGAGAAAAAAACATGCCATGACGAGGCGGGACCGGGCAGGCTACCTGTTCACCCTGCCCTTTATCCTGGGGCTGCTGCTGATCTTTCTGCCGTGCCTAGTGAACCTGTTTTGCTTTTCCTTCAGCGAGATCCAGGTTCTGACGGGAGGAGGGGGCTATGCCCTGAATTTTACGGGGATCTCCTATTACCGGAAGGCCCTGCTGGAGGATCCCAAATTTAACCGGATGCTGGTGGAGCTTTTAAGCAGCACGCTGGTGCAGACGCCGGTGATCTTAATTTTCAGCCTGCTTGTGGCCTCCATCCTGAACCAGAAGTTTAGGGGCCGCACCCTGGCGCGGATGATCTTCTTCATTCCGGTGGTGGTGTCCACCGGTGTGATCGCTTATGTCCAGAACAACTGGGTGTCCATCATGACCGTCAGCGGCATGGGCAACGCCTTAACCGGCGGCGAGGGGGCGGGTTTACAGGAGCTCTTAAGCCAGGTGGATGTGGGCCAGGGGCTGATTTCGGTGGTGGTCACGGCGGCGTCCGGGTTGAACAAGATCATCCGTTCCGCCGGAATGCAGATCTTCGTGCTGCTGGCGGCCCTGCAGGAGATTCCAGATTCCATGTACGAGGCGGCGAAGGTGGAGGGCTGCTCCGCCTGGGAATGCTTCTGGAAGATCACGATCCCCTCGGTGGTGCCCCAGATCATTATCTGCGGTGTATACACGCTGATCAGTATTTTTACTGCCACCGACACGCCGATCTATGAGTATATTTCGACCCAGGAGTTTGTCAACAACCAGTTGTCCTTTGCGGCGGCCATGAATGTGCTGTACCTTATGGTGGTGGGCTTTTGCATCCTGATCGGGGCAGGGGTCATAAAGCTTGCAGGCCGGAACGGAAGAAGGGGGTGAGAAGATGAAGGAAAGAAAAATTGCCGGGGCAGCAGGGAAGCGCCGGGCGGACTGGAGGGATCCCCAGAGGCTCCGCCGGGTGGCGGCGGCGTGGCTGATCCGCATCCTGCGGCTGATCCTGATTGTGGGTCTCTGCTATGTGATTGTAAAGCCGCTGATCCAGTATTTCCTGTACGCCTGTATGTCCCAGGAGGACTTTCGGGACTACACGGTGTCCATGATCCCTAAAAACTGGTCCCTGTTTTACTGGAAGAAGGCGGCGGAGCTATTGGAGCTGGCCAAGGGGGCGGCGGCCCGTTCCCTGCTGTTTGCCTTTAGCATTGCTCTGCTGCAGATGGTCTCCAGTATGGTGATCGGCTACGGGCTGGCACGGTTCGAATTCCGGGGCAAAAAGCTGCTGACGGTGCTGCTGTTTGTGGTGATGCTGGTGCCGGGGACGGTGCTGCAGCTTCCGGAGTACTTCCTGTTCCGGTATTTTGGCCTGGGAAGCCTGAAAATCAACCTGATTAATACGCTGGCGCCCTACTATATCCTGTCCCTGACAGGCTTAGGGCTCAAGCAGGCATTGTACATTTTCCTGATGCGGATGCTGTTCCTGCAGATGCCCATCGACCTGGAACATGCGGCTTATATCGATGGAGCCGGGGTCTTACGCACCTTCCTGTCCATCGCGGTGCCTCAGTGCAAGTCCCTGATGATTACGGTATTCCTGTTCGCTTTCTGCTGGACCTGGACCGATTCATCCTACGCCACAGCCTTCTACCCGGACATTTCCCTGGTCAGCAGCAGGCTGCTGAAGCTGGACGGAATGATGGGCAGCAGCGCCGGGAATGTGACTTATGGAGGGATCATGCTGATGATTGCGCCGATGCTGGTTCTGGTGGTGGTGTGCCAGAAGCATTTGGTCAAAAGTATTTCGATGAGCGGGATGGCCAACTAAAGAGGGGGGGTTTTGATAGACTGTGGTGGGCAACTGGTATCCCTCTCTGCTCCGGTTTTGAATCTAAGAGCCTCTAAATGTTCTGGCTTCGTTGGTGTTGGCTGCGGACGCAAACGCCCTCTACGCGCCATCCGTGGCGCGGTTCGGGCTTTCGGCGGCGTCCATGCCGCCGAATTGCTGGATTGCGGCAGAACATTAAGACGCACTAAGATTCTCCACAGTCGCTGAGAGGGATACCAGTTGCCCCATTTGCCAATCTCAGTTATGAAAAGCCCTCAGTAGTAGTGGCTGGCGTCATTCTTTGGTAGTTAGATAAGGTGGTGGCTGGCGGTATTATTTAGAATTATTGCGGAAGCGCTTTGGCTAGCAAGCAATGTGGTGGCTGGTGAGCAACGTGGTGGCCAGCGAAGGCTACGGGTATATTTTTGAGAGGTGGCTGGCAGGGTTAGCGATAAAAAAACGCTTGCCAAATGAGGCGTGCCAATACTGGGATTGGCAAAGGACGCAAACGGTGTTCCGAATTGCGACTTGCGGAGAATCTTAGTGCTTCTTAATGTTCTGTCGCAGCCCAGCAATTCGGCGGCATGGACGCCGCCGAAAGCCCGATCTGCGCCATGGAAGGCGCATAGAGGGCGTTTGCGTCCGGCAGCCAACACCACACCCCCAGAACATTTAGAAGCACTTAGATTCAAAGCCGGAGCAAGTCGGAACACCGTTTGCGCCCTTTGCCCTCACAGCCTTGCCCCCCTCATTTGCCAATCATTTCACTTTATATAGATCACAAACTCAACGATCAAAAAGGAGGAATTTCTTATGAAACGCATGAAACAATTTTTAGCACTAGGCCTATCCCTTGCCCTACTTTTTACGGCGGCAGGCTGCGGCGGCGGGGACGCCCCCAAGGACAACGCATCCGGACAGAAGGCGGAGCAGGGCGGCGAAGGCGGCAGCGGAGAATTTGAGAAGGTGGCCCCCTCTACCAACGCCGAGGTGCAGGACCTGGGAGGGTATGAATTCACCATTGCGGCGACCTTCCAGTATTACGATGACCCCACGGGGAAGGATCTGATCGTGTCCGAGCAGGTCTGGCAGGCCCGCCGGGAGGAAGTGGAGCAGCTTTATAACTGCAAGATCAAGGTGGTGCCGGTGCCGGAGAATCTGTCGGCCAAGATTCTGGCCGGGGAGAAGGTGGCAGATCTGGTGCAGCTTGATCTCTGTGGGCTGTATAATGCCATTGGAGCCGGATATCTGCGGCCCTTAGATTCCATCGAGGGGCTGGACATGGGGGACGAGCGGTGGAAGATTACCTCCAAATATACGGAGCTGGCCTCCTACAAGGACCGGCCCTATGCCCTTTCCTACGCGGTTCCGGTGGAGGTAAGGGGCGGCATCGTCTATAATAAGACGCTGCTTGCTTCCCTTGGGATTACCGAGGATATCCCCACTCTGGTGCGCAACGGAGAATGGACCTACGACAAGTTCTTAGAGCTTTGCCAGAAAGCCACGGTGGATGCCAACAATGACGGCGTGCCGGAAAGCTACGGGGTGATGTCCCAGTCCGGCGATAAATTCTGCAGTGATTTTATTAACGCCAACGGCGGACGGATGGCTGTGATGGGAGAGGACGGCAAGGTTGTGGAGAATTTTTCCGACCAGAAGGTGATCGACGGCCTGACCTATGCCACGGACCTGGCAAATACTTACAATGTGGCCTATATTCCCGAGGCCTGGCGGGCCAAGGATACCTTCCTGGCAGGAGGTTATAACCAGCAGGATTTTGTCAATGAATTTATCAATGGAAAAGCGGCCTTCTACATGTGCGAGACCTGGGTGATGAACCAGTTGATCAAGCCGGCGGCCTCCGGGATTGAGTACGGATTTGCGCCCATGCCCAAGGGACCTGGCGCGGAGGATTACTCCTGTGACGGCCATTATATGCTGGGCTTTGGGGTGACTGTGAATAACCAGGATCTGGACAAGGCGGTGGTGATCATGAATGCCCTGGCGGAGCGGGCGGCCGGATACGAGGGGGACGACTGGATCGACCCGGCCATCGAGGTGCAGTTTTTCCAGGACGGCGATACCGACAGTGTGGAAATGTATAAGATGATGTATGAAAATTCTAATTTTGATTATATCTATGGAATTGGCGATTTGAATGAGCTGTATAACAACGCCCTGCAGCCGGCGGCCCTGTGGAACCAGGGAAGCCCCTCCAGTGTGTTGAGCTCCATGCGGGGCAGTATGCAGTCTTACCTGGATACCGTATATAACGGGAAGTAGAGAGCGGAAGGAACCCTATATATCGGGAGCTAGAGAAAGGAAGGAACCTTATGATAAGGAAACACAAGAGAGCCCTTGGGATGTGGCTGGCATGCCTTATTGCCCTGTGTTTCCTCCTGCTGCCCCTGTCTGGAATGCAGGCGCGGGCAGCCGCATTTCCTGTTTTTGATCCGGAGAAGGATATTGACTATACCGATGGGGAAGGCGCGGGGGTGGAACTGACACACCGCCAGGAGGAGGATCCGATTGCCTCTTATGGAATCGACGACACAAGGCTTACCAGAAACGCAACCTTTTATATGTCCATGCAGGCGAAGTTTGACAATTCCCATAGCTGGGCCATCCAGCTTCGGAATGTGACCTGTAAGGTGGGGGACGAGACGGTGACAGGGGATATGCAGTTCCGGCTGTTTAAAAATAACGGAACCATGCTGGTGGGGGATACGGGCATTGACAACTGGCCCACCTTTACGGACATCAACGACAATGAATGGCATGAGATTACGGTCCGCTCGGCGCCTGACAGTTTCGAGCTCTGGGTGGACGGCGTCAAGGGCCGGGGGCTTTATTATTCCCAGGAGGTGTCGGATCTGGTCAGCAACTATACCTGCCCGGCCGTGATCTTAGGCGGCTGGAATTCCGGTACGGTAAAAAATATCCGCATCTGGAACGACGGGGCCGGGGAAAATCCGGTGATGCCCGCAGACCAGGTGGCCCAGAGCATTGAAATGCTGCCGGACGCGGTATCCTTAAACGCCGCGGACCGGGGAAGGGTCCAGGCGGCCGCCAGCCAGTACAATGCATTAAGCGCCAGCGAGAAATCCTTTGTCCGCAACTACGACAAGCTCCAGCAGTTGGTGCGTGTTGCCGGCAGCGGCCAGGGGTATGCCATTGAAGTTAGTGGAAGCGAACAAGGGACTTTTGAAGAACTGTTTCCGGATGGGGTGCTTTCCCAGCGGAAGGGAGAGCCTACGGTCCGCTATTACTTTGAGACGGAGGCCAGCCGCAATGCCACCTATTATATGCAGTGCGTGGTGAATCTGCAGGAGGATTCCAACTGTTTTGATATTTACCTCCGGAACCAGAGGCATGTGGTGGAGGGGAAGAAGGTGTCGGGCCCCATCAGCATCCGGCTGTTTAAAAATTCTGCGGTGGTGCTGGACAGCCGGCAGAATACCATCAGCGAATGGCTCAATTACTATGAGACAGATCTCTTTGAGGGCAGCCATATTCTTACGGTGGAGAGCACGCCGGGCTCCTGCATTCTCTGGATCGACGAGACAAAATATGAGGTTCCCGGCTACCTGGCCAATGTCTCCGGGGTGGATTGCATCCAGGCCCGGTCCGGCGTCGCCATGTCGGAGGAGGTGACGGGGACCATCTCTGACATCCGCATCTGGAATGATGGAAATCAGAGCGGGCAGAACCGGTATGCAGCCGGGGATGCGGCCCGGATCGCGGTTTTCAGGCTGCCAGAGCTTTCGGAGCTTACGCCGGAGCATGGGGAGGCCGTGAAAGAAGCCAGGGCCCTCTGTGAGGAGCTTAGTGAGAAGGAATTAAAATATGTGACCAATTTAGAGAAGCTTGAGCGGTCCGAGCGGGCGATGGCCTTTTTGCAGGAGGCGGGGGATCATGCCTATGATTTTCTGCGGGACGATCTTCCTAAGGTGCAGGAGGATTATCTGAACCTGATTGGGACGGGAAGCCTGGAGATCCCTGCGGAGCACAGCAGCAGGGTTACCTACAATACCCAGACCCATGAGCTGAGTTTTACGGATCCCATGGAGTATATCAATACGCCCTTTACCGGGATTACCGGGCTGACGGCGGAGGATACCTGGCTGATCAAATTTAACTACCTGCCCCACGAATATTATTATGAGAGCGAGGGGGCCGGCTGGATGGGGCTTCGGATCACTTTTGCCGGATACCGGGCGGACAGCGGGGCCGGGCCTAGGAACCGCCATCAGTTTGTATTTTTTGTAAACCAGACCGGAATGATGACAACGGTCAATAATAACGGAATGCCAGTGGTATACCAGCCTGGATTTACCCCGGAGATGGAGAAGCAGTACCAGGTAACCATGCTCTGTGAGCAGGGGCGGATGAAGATCTGGGTCAATGGACAGGCTCTGGCTTACTATGACGACCTGGCAAGCTATCCCTTTGCCCTGGAATTTGAGAGTAGCCGGTGCCGGTGCGACCTTACCGGCCTTGAGCTTTATAATCTCAGCAGTCCCACGGAACTGAAAGGGTCAGAGAAGGAGGCCGGAGGGTTTCAGTTTATAGACGACGTGCTCTATGATAAGGAAGGCATCACGGCCACAGACCGTCTGGAGCAGAAAAAAGCAAGTTGGCTTTGGGCGGCGGTTATGACGGGGGCTGTGGGCCTGCTGGCAGGAACCGTATGTATTTTCAGCATTTTTTATCCGGCAAAGGTCCAGGGAAAGGGAAGAAAAAAGCCGGAAAAGAAAAAGGGCAGGCGTAAGGAGCCGGAAGGGGGGAAGGAAGCATGAAGAAGCGGATGGTAAGGGGCTTAGCCTGTGTGGTGAGCCTGGCGGCCGTGGCGGGCTGCGGGGTATTTGCCTACCGGGCCTACGATGGCTACCGGAAGGAGAAGGAGGCCCTTGCGGCAGGGGAAACGGCGGAGATTGCGGAGGTTTTCCATGACCAGGGCGGGATCTACATGTCCCCGGCTGCCCCCAAGGAGGATGAGGCTGTGACGGTGCGGCTTAGAAGCAGCCGTTACAATGTGACCAAGGCCCAGATCCAGGTGACCTCTGACCGGGGAACCACCTGGGAATGCTACGACATGGCTTATGAGAAGCCGGACGACACCGGCTATTATGATCTGTGGGTGGGGGAGATCCCGGCCAAAAGCGAACCATATTTTTACCGGTTTGCCGTTGGAAGCGATACCTCGGAATTTACCATGTATCTGGGGGCGGAGGGCATAAAGTCTTATCAGCTTGATGTGAACGAGATGTTTTACTGCATGCCGGGCTTCGACACGCCCCAGTGGTCCAAGGGGGCACTCTGGTATTACATCCACACCGGTCAGTTTTATAACGGGGATACCAGCAACGACCTGTACCGGGAATATCTGATGAAGGACGATGCTTACGGCAACGATAACCTGACCATGATGCGGGGAAGCGGCGATCTGGCAGGGGTATCCGAAAAGCTGGACGATATCCAGGAGCTTGGGGTGACAGCCCTGGCCCTGGGGCCCTTCTTCAGCTCCTCGGAAATGTATGGGTTTGGCACGGACAATATGGCGGCGGTGGAGACGGCCTTCGGTACGGAGGAAGAATTAAAAGCGCTGATCGATGAGGTCCATGGGCGGGATATGAAGATCACCACGGACATGATTATTTCCTATGCCACCAATTACTCCAAATATTACAATGCCTACGGGTTTTTCCCGGGGGAGGGGGCGTATCAGTCCCAGGACAGCCCCTATTATCCGCTGTTCTTATTCCCCCAGTGGCCCAACAATGCCGTGAAGGTATGGGGTTCCATGGGATTAAACATCGCCGATGAGAATGCGGCTAAGCTGATCTACCAGGATCCCGGCTCCATGGTGCTGCGCTACCTTAACGAGCCCTACGGACTGGACGGCTTCCGGTTTGACGCGGAGATCAGCGTGGGAAATCTGGGCTACGATTATGCGCCGGAGGAATATTTTACAGAAGTGCGCTCTGCCATCAAAAATGTGTCGGAGGAGAAGCTGTTCTTATCGGAAAACTGTGTGGGAATTGCCGGCCAGTACAATGAGCTTTTTGATTCCTCCTGGCAGAAAAACGGCTATTTTGCCATGAAGGACTGGATGAACGGAACCAAGACCGGCTCGGAGATGCTGAAGGTGCTCCAGGACAATCTGATCAATACCGCCCGGCCCCGGGCGCTGTCCTCCTATAATTTCCTGGGCCAGCATGACGTGGTGCGGCTTTGGGAGGATACCGAAGAAGAAAAAAATGATATTGCGGCCCTTCTGCTGCTGCAGATGACCTACCTGGGGTCTCCGGTGATCTATTACGGGGACGAGGTGGGGCTGACCAACGGCCTCTACGACAACCAGACGGCTTCCTCCTTCCGGTGGGACGAATCCCAGTGGGATTACCGGATCCGGAACCTGGTGAAGGCCTTGGGCCAGGCCAGGAAGGAATATAGCTGCCTTAGGGAGGGTGTGATCTGCCAGGGTGAGGTGGACGACGCCCAGTTGTTCTTATCCTTCGGGCGGTTTGACGATAACGGAGCCGTAATCACCCTCTGCAACAAGCAGGTGGACGCGGTGGAGCGGGAAATCACTGTGAGCCGCTACAATATCCCGGACGGCGCCCTGCTGACGGATTACCTTACCGGGGCAGTCTATCAGGTGGAGCATGGAAAGGTAACGGTCAATGTCATTCCCGGCGGCACCCTGCTGGTGACAGGGAACACCAGTTCCTGTCGTGGGCAGTTCGAGATTACCGACCTGGGAAAGGAGCTTTCCGTGCTTCGGACGGCAGAAGCAGATTATAGGCTGACCGGGGACGGGACGCTTGCGGGAAATGAGGATGCCCTTGGCTTCCTTGGCAGGAAGGCCTTTAACAATACGGCCATCAGCGCCCAGGCCACCACAGAAAAAGACGGGGAGATTGCATTGCTGTTTCGGGAAGATCTTGAGGCGGACAGCCCCTTCTACGCTGCGGTGGTGAAGGACGGGAAGCTTACGGTGCTGGCCCGGGAGAAGGCGGGAGCAGAGGCAGTCCTTGTCACAGAGACGGAGCTTTCCGAGGGTGCGTGGGTGCAGGCAGCCCGGGAAACTGGAAACCGCTTTGTCCTGTCCATCCGTGAAAGTGAGGATGGAGCGTGGACTCCTGTGGCAGGCAGTGAAACGATTCTACCCCTGCCCGAGACGATTTACGCGGGCATGACCTGCTTAAGGGGCAGCGGGAGTTTCTCCCAGGTGGCCCTTACGGAAGGGCAGCAGCAGCTCTGGGATGATTTTGAAGGAGGCGCCTTAGGCTCCCTGTTTACTCCTGGAGAAGGGGCGGCTCTTTCCGATGGAAAGCTGGTTCTTGAGGAAAGGGAGGAGCCGGTATTTGTCCGGGCCAATGCCCATACCTCCGATTACACCTTCCGGGCCCAGGTGGAGAGCCTTGCCGGCGCCGACGGGGCCATGGCCGGTGTGATGGGGATGGCGGATCCTGACGACTGTGTGGTGCTGGCCCGTGCAGAGCTTGACGGCTCCCCCTGCCTGGTCTTCGGAAAGCTTTTAAAGGGGCGGTTTCAGATGGCCGGCTCCCTTGCGGATACCAATCCCACTGCGCCGGTGACCTTGCAGCTCCAGCGGGTAGGCAGTATGTATACGGCCGTCGCCAGCTACGATGAGGTACACTGGCAGCAGATTGGCGGCAGCCTTTACTGCAATTACACGGAGCTTTTTGCCGGCGTGTGGGCCTTAAAGACCCAGGCTTCCTTCGCGTACGCCTGCTTCGGAAACAGCTTGGAGGATGGCGTCAGCACCAACACCCCCATAACGCCCGGGGAGATTGAGACAGGGTTTGACCGGTTTATGCAGAACTTAGAGGGCGATAAGATGGCATTTCTGGGGGATGCTACGGACTGGGAGGACATTGGCTCCGGTTACGCCCGGCAGAAGGCGGAGGGCATCGGGCTGCTCTACTGCCAGAATAAGATGTTCGACGAAGTGAAGGCAGAGAGTACCATTACCATCACCCAGGGCAGTGGCACGGCGGGAATTCTTATCGGAAAACAAAAGGATTCCCAGGATACGGAGGGCTGCTACCAGATCGCGCTGGATTCGGAAAATGAGGTGGCCGTCCTGCTGGATGGCCGGGAGCTGGCAAGGGAGACGGCGCCTGCGGAGAATGGCAGCGTCCGCCTGGTGGTGCGCCGGGAAAAGGGCTGGCTCCATGTGATGGCAGGCGAGGACGGAAACCCACTGCTCTCGGTGGAGGATACCACCTATGGAGCGGGCCATGTGGCTTATTATACCCAGGACGCGGCGGCCTCCTTTACCAATTATGATATTACCGCGCTGAATAACGTGTGGAATACCAACAGCACCGTGATGGGAAGCAAAGGCGTGATCGAGATGATCGAAAATTCCGCCCTGGTGTCCTTGGACGGCGTGGGCATCACGGAAGGGATTGTGGCTTTCCAGGCAGACAGCCAGATGACCGGGGAGGAGGAGAATACCTTCGGCGTGATCCTGGGCGGCTCCTACGGCAGGATGCCGGCTTACGACCGGGTGTCGATCCTCTACAATTATAAAACCGGGGTTCTGGAGGCCTTAGAGGGAACCCAGAGCCTGGGGAAGGTGCAACTGGCAGAGGCAGAAGGAATCAGCCTCCTGGTGGTATTCCGGAATGGAAAGTATGAGATTTACGCCAACCAGTCGGCGGAGCCGGTGCTTGTGGCAGAGGCCTCCCGGCCGGACGGCGGCGGGGTCAGCCTGTACAGCAGCCGGGGAAATACGGTCGTGTATAATTTTAAGGTGCAGGATATTACCGGGATTACGGACCTTGAGACGCTGGAGCTGGTGAAGGCATGGCGCAGTGTGGAAGTCAAAGACCGGTACGGCCTTGCCTGTGTAGAGGCGGACGGGGAGGCCATTGCCGACGATTTTTCGGATTATGCGGGCTGGAACCGGAACTTCTATAAGATTAAGACCGACTGGGCGGACTGGCATATCGCGGACGGTGTGCTGAAAGCCGATTCCATGGGCAAAAACTGGAACATCGCTACCATCACCAGCGGACTGTATGGGAATGTGGAGGTGAAGCTGAAGCTGCGGTTTGCGGATTACACCGGCGATTCCCTGGTGTACCTCAACGTGGGCAAGCAGAAGGTCTACGCGGGAGCGGATGATTCGGGCCTTAAGTTCTCCATACAGGGGAACGGATTCGTCCAGGTGTATGACACGGTGAAAAAGGAGCTGTTGAACGGCTGGGATACTTATATCAGTGATCTGGATGAGTGGATGGAGCTTAAGCTTCGGGCAGAAAACGGCCAGGTGACGGTTACGCTGGACGGGACAGAATTGTACCACGGCCCGGCGGAATGCCTGGGCACAGGGTATGTGGCGCTGCAGACGGATTATGTGGATCTGGAGGTGGACGACCTTCAAGTGACGCCGCTGCCGTAGAAGAATTGGCGAAAAGTATGGAATTTTACAGCGGAGTATGTTACGATAGCGATATAACCTGAAAGTAAATTGTGTAAGAAAGCAGGGAGGCGGGCTTATGGGAAAGACAATTTCGATCGGAGCGCAGAGCTTTGAATTTATACGGAAGAATGATTGTTTTTTTGTAGATAAAACAGGGTTCATCAAGGAGTGGTGGGAGAATGCGGATGCGGTTACCTTGATTGCCCGCCCCCGGCGTTTTGGGAAGACTCTGAACCTGGATATGCTGAACTGCTTTTTCTCGAAAAAGTATGAGGGCCGTGGAGACCTTTTTGAGGGGCTGTCCATCTGGGAGGAGGAGAAGTACCGGAAGCTACAGGGGAGTTATCCGGTGATCTTTGTAAGCTTTGCCAATATAAAAGGAGCAACCTTTGAAAAGGCGATGGAAGGAATTAAATATACGCTGGCGAAGCTGTATGAGACCCATGAATATGTGAAGAACGGGAAAGAAATGGGGAAAAGGGAACAGGAGTTTTTTGATTCCGTAACACCGGATATGCCGGATACAGTAGCAGAACTGACATTGCAGTATTTGTGCGATTACCTGAGCCGCTATTATGGGCAGAAGGCGCTGATTTTACTGGATGAGTACGATACGCCGCTGCAAGAGGCGTATGTCCAGGGATACTGGAAAGAACTGGTGCAGTTTATCCGCAGTATGTTCAATGCGGCCTTTAAGACGAATCCTTATATGGAGCGGGCAATT
>CATJBQ010000105.1 GCA_949738465.1 uncultured Lachnospiraceae bacterium | reverse complement strand
GTGCTGCTGGTGGGCGGTTCTACCAGAGTTCCGGCCGTACAGGATAAGGTGAAGCAGTTAACCGGCAAGGAGCCCAGCAAGTCCCTGAATCCCGATGAGTGTGTGGCTCTTGGGGCTTCCATTCAGGGCGGCAAGCTGGCAGGGGATGCCGGCGCAGGCGAGATCCTGCTTCTGGACGTTACTCCGTTGTCCCTGTCCATCGAGACCATGGGCGGCGTGGCCACCAGGCTGATCGAGCGTAACACGACGATCCCCACCAAGAAGAGCCAGATTTTCTCGACTGCGGCAGACAACCAGACCGCTGTTGATATCAACGTGGTACAGGGCGAACGTCAGTTCGCCAGAGACAACAAGTCCTTGGGCCAGTTCCGTCTGGACGGGATTCCGCCTGCACGCCGGGGGGTTCCGCAGATCGAGGTTACCTTCGATATTGATGCCAATGGTATCGTGAACGTATCCGCCAAGGATCTGGGAACCGGAAAGGAGCAGCACATTACCATCACCGCAGGCTCCAACATGTCCGATGAGGATATCGACAAGGCAGTGAAGGAAGCGGCCGAGTTCGAGGCCCAGGACCGGAAGCGCAAGGAAGCCATCGATACCAGAAATGATGCAGACTCCTTTGTCTTCCAGACCGAGAAGGCGTTAGAGGAGGTTGGGGCCAACATCGATGCAGGCGACAAGTCTGCGGTAGAGGCCGACTTAAGTGCCTTGAAGGCGCTGATCGAGGCCCATCCCAACGCGGAGGAGATGACCGACGACCAGGTAGCTGAGATGAAGGCAGCCAAGGAGAAGCTGATGGAGAGTGCCCAGAAGGTATTTGCCAAGATGTATGAGCAGGCCCAGGCAGCCCAGGGAGCAGCCGGCGGCGCAGGTCCGGATATGGGACAGCAGCAGAGCTACAGCGCACCGGAAGACGATGTGGTTGATGCGGACTACAAAGAAGTATAAGCATAGAACACTTATAAGGGTTGACAGTATTACTGCCAGCCCTTACAAGCGGTAAAGAGGGAGTAAGTGATGGCAGAGCAGAAGAGAGATTATTATGAGGTCTTAGGCGTAGACCGGAGCGCCGATGACGCAGCATTAAAAAAAGCATATCGTGTATTGGCCAAAAAATATCATCCCGATATGAATCCGGGGGATGCGGAGGCAGAGAAGAAGTTCAAGGAGGCCTCCGAGGCTTATGCGGTCTTAAGCGATCCCGATAAGCGTCGGCAGTATGACCAGTTTGGCCATGCGGCTTTCGAGGGCGGCGCCGGAGGAGCGGGCGGATTCGATTTTTCCGGCATGGATTTCGGCGATATTTTCGGCGATATATTTGGGGATCTGTTTGGCGGAGGCCGCAGACGGTCTGCGGACAACGGACCCAGGCGTGGCGCCAACTTGCGGGCGGTGCTGCGTATCACCTTTGAGGAGGCGGCTTTTGGCTGTGAGAAGGAGATCGAGATCACCCTGAAGGACGACTGCCCCACATGCCACGCCACAGGAGCCAGGCCGGGAACCTCCCCGGAGACCTGCGGCAAGTGCGGCGGCAAGGGTAAGGTGGTTTATACCCAGCAGTCCTTCCTGGGGATGGTGCAGAACGTACAGACCTGTCCCGACTGCGGCGGTACCGGCAAGATCATCCGGGAGAAATGTCCGGATTGCCGTGGGACCGGCTATATTGCCAGCCGCAAGAAGATCAAGGTATCCATTCCGGCAGGCATCGACGACGGCCAGAGCGTAAGGATCCGGGAGAAGGGCGAACCGGGCCAGGGCGGCGGGCCCAGAGGCGATCTTCTGGTGGAGGTGAATGTATCGCGGCATCCCATTTTCCAGCGCCAGGATATGAATATTTATTCCACGGCCCCCATTTCCTTCGCACAGGCGGCCCTGGGCGGCGAGGTGAAGATCAGCACCATCGACGGCGACGTGCTCTATGACGTGAAGCCCGGAACCCAGACAGATACCAGGATCCGCTTAAAGGGCAAGGGAATCCCGTCCTTGAGGAACCGCGCGGTGCGGGGCGATCACTATGTCACCCTGGTGGTGCAGGTGCCCACCTCCTTAAGCGGTGAGGCAAAGGAGGCGCTTCGGGCCTATGACGCTCTTTCCGGCAACAGCTTAAAAAGCCAGAATGGCGCGGCAGACGGCGTTGCCAAGGAGAAGCATAAGAAGAAGGGATTTATGGATAAGCTGAAGGAGTCTCTGGAGGATATCTAAGTGATAGAAGGGGGTGCCGATGCTTCCCATGTGGGATTCTCCTTAGATACCAGCGCAGTTGAGACGGAGATCGCGGCCCTGACTGGAACCTATCTAGCATTTTTAATCGGGGCATGAGACGAATCCCTCCTACCATAATCCTTATGTACTGCGTATCATTGAAAATGTTGAAGAAAAAGCAGCATCCATAGCCTTATTTTCATATCAGGAAAATAAGGCTATGGCATTTGCCCGGCACATTTTACCAGGCAGCTCTTACCTGTAAAAGCGGCCCCGTAGCACAAAATAGTGCGATACCCTTCCAACTGAAGATTTTTCACATACTGTTTTTCTTTTATCTGATCCAAGGCCTCCAGACACTCCTTTTCCAGATCGCCCTGTGCAGCCCACTTGATCTCGATCACGATCGCCCGTCTGTGGCGCCGTTCCCTTATGATGATATCCGCCCGTCCAAGCCCCTGCTCTGAATTGGAGCGCACCTCATATCCAGCGCCGGAGAAAAGGCCAGCCACAAAGGCATGGTAAAAATCTTCCCTATAGTCAAAATAGCTGATGGTGTCAAAGAGTATGTCGGAAATCTCTTCTGTCAGCCTGTCGGCTTCCCCGTTCCACCACTCCTGAAAAAATTCCCGGCGGTCTCTGGCTGTGATCTGCTCCGTAAACCAGGCCTTCACAGTATCTGCAAACACAGAGCGGATCTCTTCATTGGGAATCCGAAGCGCCTTACTGCCAGGCTGCGGGACCATTCCTTCCGGCAGGTTTTCTGCCGATACCTGTGTCAGATATCCGGTCAGATAGAGAATACTCCACAGATGTTCTGCGGTGGAATGTGTCAGGTCGTATGTCAGGTCCTCCCAGATGTGTTCCTGTATGACGCCGCCGGAGAGCAGAGTCTCAAATTTGGGGTTCACAGACGGATCTGCAAGGTCGATAAAACGGCGGATGATCTGGTTATGGCTGGTGTCCAGCCAATAGTTTTCAGGAGCTGCCCCCGGATCCTCCATGAGAGCGCGCACATGATTGATCACGTCCCAGGGACAATAGATGTCCTGGTTTCCAAACAGATAGCCATCGTACCATTTTTTCATTTCCGGTAAGGCGTGTGACAGGTGGGCATCTTCCAGCAGGGACCTTACTTCATCTTCCGTAAAACCAAAATAATTCTGATAACGTTTCCCTGATATGGAGTTTGAAACAAAATTATTGGCGCCGGTAAAGATGCTTTCCTTTGCAATGCGCAAGCACCCGGTGACAACGGAAAACTCCAGTGCCGGATTGGATTTCCAGACCATACCCAGAAATTTTTTGATGACCTGGAGCATTTCTTCATAATAGCCATGATCGCCAGCCTTCGCCAGGGGAACGTCGTATTCATCCACCAGAAGGATTACTTTTTCTCCATAGTGCGCATGCATCATACGGATCAGCGTAAAAAGTGCGCCCTGTATGTCGGTAGCGCTGCCCTCCTGATACATCAGACGCTCAAAGGCGGCAAGATCCGGCGGGGATACCTTATCGCTGTTCTTAAGATAGGCGTGTTCGATGCAAAGAGAGGCAATGGTATATTTCAGCATGCCATAGGCATTTTCAAAGTGATTCCCTTCCACATCCTTCAGGGTAAGAAAAAGCACGGGCCGGCGGTTCATCCATGTCTCGCAGCATGCCAGATCCCTGGAGATCTGAAGGCCTTCAAAAAGAGATCTGCTGTCCTTACGGATGTCAAAAAATTCTGCCAGCATGCTTAAGGTGAGCGTCTTACCAAAGCGGCGGGGACGGGTGATCAGGTTTACGGAAAAAGTCTCATCCAATAATTCCCGGATGAAACCCGTTTTATCAATATAGTAGCAATTGCGTGTCCGTACCTGTTCAAAAAGATCGATCCCATAGGGAAGGTTTATATGCGGCATGTCTGGCACCTCCTTTTTCCGGCGTCTGCTGTGGATCAGCGATGTTAAATTCAGCTTAACATAAACACCGGGGGATTGCAAGCAGGGAGGCGTTTTGTTTTTTAGTTGAACCTGTTTTCAGCCTGTAAGCAGAGTGTGGCAAAAAATGTGACGGATTTTGCGGATGGTTTTGCCACATTATTTTGCGGATTTGTGTAACAGAATCGGGTCGAATAGTGTTATAATGTTTCTATTATTTGAAAAATAATGCGAAATCAAGCTGAGAGGGAAGTAGTATGTCTAAATTTTCAGTTTATTTAAGATCACTGCTGGATAAGAGCGGAGAACCGATCGCCAGGATCGCGGAGAAGGCCGGTGTGGAGAGAACCTCCATCCATAAGGCGCTGAAGGACGAGAGAACTCTCTCTTATGTGGCCTTAAAGCGGCTGATCCAGTATCTGGAGCTGACGCTGCCTGAGATCCGGGAGCTGAACCAGTACTATGAAATGCTGCTGCAGGGGGAGGATGTTTATGAGATCCAGGAGAGTATCTGCGAATTGCTGTCTGATATTTCACAGCTGCATTTTTCAACCGGTACGAAGGCGGCGGCTGCTATTCTGGAGGATGAGGCATCCGTCCGGGAGGGCCTGATCTATGGAAAGCCCCAGGTGGAAAAGGAACTGCGGCATATCCTGTACCAGGAGATCCAGGACGGGGAACCCTGTGAGCTGTGTATGTTCCTGCCCCAGGAGAGCTCCTTATCCGAGGAACTGATCCGCCTGTGGGAGTGCGGGCAGCGCTTCCGTGTGAGCCAGATGGTGTCCTTCCAGCCAAACCATTCCGGGGAGGGGACCAATCTGGCCAATTTTCAGCTGCTTCAGCAGATGATCCCCATGGCGCTGGTTTCCTTTGGCCAGTATTTTGCCTATTATTATTTTGAAGGCGCGGGATCTTCGGTGAGCGTTGACCCCTTTCCTTATTTCATTGTTACGCCCCATTATCTGATCCGTATGAATCAGAAAATGTCCATTGCCCAGATCCAGGGCTCTGCCGGGGTGATCGGCTTGTACCAGAAGCATTTCCAGCAGGTGCAGGAGGAGTGTCAGACGCTCATTACCTACACCAATGACCTGATTGAGGTGTTGGGGGATTATATGAACAGCACCACGGTGGAGGAATATTTTACCATAATGCTGCAGCCCTGCTTTGGACGTTATTATACCAGGGAGATCATCCAGAAATATTTTGATGCCCAGGAGCCCTGGAAAACACAGGTGGTGGAGCTGGCAGACCAGCGGATGGGCATGCTGCGGGATATGAAGGAAAACTATTATACGATTTTTACGGAATCCGGGCTGGTACAGTTCGCACAGAAGGGGATCATTGTAGATCTTCCTTCGGAATACACCAGGCCGCTGGATATTCCGGACCGTTTGGCCATGCTGAAAAGCTTCCGGGATGACCTGGAAAACGGGAGGGTGATCGGCTGCATCGCGGACGACGGGAAGCTTTCCATTCCTCCCTATCTGACCATGACCTGCGATCCCAGATTCGGCGTGCATTTTTATGCCACCCGGGGCTTTGTCCGGGGCGCATACACCTGCAATCTCCATATTCAGGGAGCGAACATTGGAAAATCCTTCTGCGAGTTTATCAAGTTTCTGCCAAACAGTAAGTTTGTCTATCCCAAGGAAAAGACGAGGGAGGTTCTAAAACGGCTGATCTCTGAGCTGGAGGAGGCGGAGCGATGCTCCGGGTAGCCAGAAGGGTTTCTGTCTGTGCTGATCAAGGGAAGCCGTCAGAAGCTGCGGTTTGGGAGAATCCAGTATTTCGAGAGCAATGTGCACAAGATTTTGGCCATAGCGGAGCAGGATCAGGTGGAATTCTATCTAAAAATGGACGAGCTGGAGGAAAGACTTCCTTCGGATGTTTTTCTGCGTTGCCATCAGAGCTATATTGTGAATCGAAGCTATGTGTGGAGGCTTTCGGCGGAGGAACTGGTGCTGCTGAACCAGAAGCGGATTCCCGTGAGCCGCTGGTATATGAAGGAGGTACAGAAGATGCTGCAGGAAAGGAGCAGGGAGAATGTACGGTAAGGGATTTTTTTGGTGTATTTCTACAGGGAAAAAAGGGGGTAAGGGGTTATGAATATCTTTTTTATCATAGAGCCGGCCTTTTTCTGCCTGGTTTTTCTTCCTCTGCCGGTGCTGGCAGTGCTTCTTATGCGCAGCGATTGCTCCAAGAAAAAGGCTTTGCTGCAGCTCTTGCTTCTGGCTGCTTTGGAATCTCTGGGACATTCGGGGGAATGGGGATGGGTGGGTGGCTTGCTCGCAACGTTGCTGATGCGTTTCCCTGTCCAGGGAGTGACCTCAGCTTATGTGGATGTGGCACTGATGGTTTACCGGGGCGTTATGCAGGCGGCCATGAGCCTGTTGATCTGGAAAAAAATACAGAGGGGAAAAAAAGCCGGTATCCTGCTTTCACTGATCTTCCTCCCGGGACTGTTCCTGAGGATGTGGACCACCTGTGCCATGACGGCAGTCGTCTATGGCCTGTGTATTCGGGAGCTTTTGAAAAAGAGGCGTCTGGAAGCGGAGAAGATCCGTTTTCTGGGTCTGGCGGCCTGTATCTGTGTGGTGATTGCAGGAGCGGGGGACTATTTAGTAAACAGCAGTGTGAATCGGCAGATTGCGGAGAATATATATGAATTTGGCGGCTATTCTCTTGAAAATGAGAATTATGTTGGGGCTTCGATGTTCCTGGGAGAGGCAGTACGGAGAGTGCCAAAAGATTCCCGCTATCTTCGGGCTTATGCTCTTGCGTTGGAGGGAGAGGGAGAGTCAGGTAAGGCTGAGGAGATGCTGGACCGGGCGGTGCGGCAGGGGCTTGACGAGGATTCCCTCCGCATTGTCCAGGGGGAGCTTGCTTATATAAATGGAGACTATAAAACAGCCCTGAGAGATCTACCGTTTGCGGCAGACGGGAATATGGAGGAAACCCTAAGGAAAAGGGCCGTCTGTTTTTTGTCCAAAACCCTCGAAAAATTGGGCGATGACCATCTGGGGGAGGAAATACAACTGCTGGAAGATGAACAGATGACACGGTTGCTGGAAGATGAACAGATGATAAAGCTGTTGAATGATAGTCGGTTGATACAATTGGCAGATGTCTATTTTCATAATGAGGATTATGAAAAATCGCGGGATTTGTTTTGGGAGGTATACAACAGGGGGCGAGATGAAGGATGGGTTATGGATAGGATAATTACTGTTCAGCAATATCTGGGGAGGCTTGAAGAGGTAGAGGATATGGTCTGGCAGTTTTTTGACCGCTATCCCGAAAATTATCTGTCATATAAATGGGCCGCATTTCTGGAAGCTGAAGTCCAACAGGGGAAAGCGAGAGAAGAACAGGAGTATTACCAGTTGGCAGAATGGTATGGGAAAGCCAGGGAACTTTATGAAAGCTTTGGGGACGGCGGAGACGAAGAAATGGATCTGCTGGATAACAGGATGGTGCAGTTGATCGAGGAAGGCTGGCTTTCGGAGCCAGATTTCAGAGAGGAGGACTGGCAGAGACTGCAGGAGCTGAAAGCAGGGTCTGTGGACAATAATTCTATGGAGGCACAGCCCGAGGATGCCAGTTCTATAAGTGTACAGCCCGAGGATGGAGAAGAAGGGGGGACAGGCAGATGATCGATGTGGAACGCCTATGCAGAGGCTGTATGCGCCTGCTGCCAGAGGGAGCGGCTGTCTGCCCGGTCTGCGGCTATGACAGGGAGCGGGAGATCCCATCCAACGGCAAGTGCCTGCCGGTGGATACTATTCTCCATGGCCGCTACCTGCTGGGCAGCGTGCTGGGAGAGGGCGGCTTTGGCATTACCTATATTGCCTTTGACCTGGTGGCGCAGGGGGCTGTGGCCATCAAGGAATATTTTCCCGTAGGGCTGGCCTCCCGGGATGTGGAGGCAGCCTCCGGACAGCAGGTGCTGGTGATGCCGGGAGAAGCGGGGATGCATTTTCGCAACGGCCTTCGGCGGTTTAGCCAGGAGGCAGAAAATCTGTCCAGATTCCAGGAGCTTCCGGGAATCGTGGCCATACGGGATTTCTTTTCGGAAAACGGCACGGCGTATCTGGTGATGGATTTTATTGAGGGCCAGAGCCTGAAGCAGTATATGCAGTGGTATCAGCGGGATAAGGGCGGAGAGCCCATGGAGTATACGGTGGCTTTGGCGCTGATGGAGCCTGTGATGGGCTCTCTGGCGCAGATTCACGGAGCAGGGATCATCCATCGGGATGTGAGCCCGGATAATATCCTGGTGGACAAAGAGGGGCAGGTGACGCTCATTGATTTCGGTGCGGCCAGAGCCGAGGTATCCATGCCGGACTACCGCAGCGTGACGGTGATGGTAAAGCACGGATATGCGCCAGAGGAGCAGTATCGCACCCACGGAAGCCAGGGGCCCTGGACGGATGTGTATGCCTTAAGCGCCACCCTGTACCATATGATTTCCGGAACGCTGCCCATGGAGGCAGTGGAGCGGCTATACCGGGATGAGCTGATCCCCTTAAAGAAGCTAACACTTCCTGCTCCGGTGCCGGAGGAAATTTCCGATGTAATTGAAAAGGGAATGTCCGTGCGAGCCGAGAATCGCTATCAGGGAATGGAGGAAATGTATCAGGCCCTGAAGGAGGCCAGAAAGCAGGAGGCCGAGAGGCAGGCTCGTGAGGAAGAAGCCAGAAGGCAGGAGGCCGAGAGGCAGGCGCAGGAGAAGGCCGAGAGGAACGCCGCCCAGGAGCAGCCTGGGGAGGCAGCGCAGGATCAGGCGGAAAGGGGAAAGGAATCTTTGACAGATCCGCCGGAGCAGGAACGTCTGCGGCAGGGAGACGGATCTTCCCAGGCGCAGGGAGACGGTCAGGGAGGAACCGTTTGCGGAGTGCTGGCCGTTGTGGTGGGCGCCTTGGGGATCGTCTCGGCGGTTTTGGAGCTTTTGAGTATGATTTTATGATTTTCAATTACAGATTCTTTTGAATTTCAAAGACCTCTGGTTTCGATCCAAAGAAGATCGTGCAGGGAAGGGAAAAATCGGCAGGCTGATTTTTCGGCAGGCGTTTTCCGTCGGAACAATAGGTTCCGTTGGTGGAAACATCCAGAAGCTGTATGGTTTGCCTGGTCGGGGTCCGTGCCCAGGGTCAACTGATCGCCTGCCCTTAGGACAAAATCAGCGCCTGCGTAAGCGCCGCGGATACAGTGGATGATCACAGAATCGGTGCGTTTCCTTTCGGAGAGGCTGGTTTTCACAGCGGAGCCAATCTTTCCGGCTGCATCCGACAGGGCAGACCTGGCTTCTGTGCCAAGCGCTCCCAGGGGCTTGGGAATGGAAGTCCTATCTTCCTGGGAAGTCCGGGCAGCGCCGCCAGTCTGGAACATACTGGCAGTGGAAACGTACAGGCTGATGATTCCCGCCAGATAGAGGAAAATCAGGAGATAGGCGCCGTAGGAGGCCAGCCTGTAGTAGATCAGATTGAAGGACAGGATCGCGAAGGCCCATAGGACAGCAGGAACAGAACCAGTTCCCCGGTGTACAGGGCCCGCTGGCGGAGTAAAAGGCTTAAGACAAAGCCCAGGATGACTGTGAACAGAAAAAAATATCACCTGGGTAGAGACGCTGGCGGAAAAGGTGGAGAGCCGGAAAAACTGATAGCCGTTCATGGATATGCCGTAGGCGGACATGAAGGGCAGGACCAGAAAGGACAGCAGGGCGCACACAACGGTTACGGCCAGCAGCTGATAGTTCCGGAGCCGGTATGAGGCGTAGCAGGGGATACAGGCAATCAAAAAAAGCATGATAAGTAAAAAAACTCATGAAAAAACCTCCTAAAAGAAATATATATTGTGCTTACTGTAACAGCTTTGGAGGGAAAAAATCAAAAATTGTAGATTTTAACATATATTTTGTCTTTTTTTGAAGCGATATGGAAAAACAGCTTTTATGAAAGAAAAGGAAACGGGAAAGGGGAGCGGTAAGGTGAAGCGGGAACCTTTGCGTGTGGAGAAAACGGAATTTACCGACTGGAAGGAGGCGCAAAGAGCCTCCGATCAAAATCGTACTTCCAGGGGGCGGGCAGAGGAGGAGCTACGGAGCCATTGCTTTGTGACGGGCTGGCTGGTCTGCACGGAAGGGCCGGAGAAGGGCAGAGACTACAGGCTCCGCTATGGCTTTAATAAGATCGGAAGAAGCTATGAGATGGATGTCTGTATTTTTGAGGACGAGGAAATTTCCAGGGATGCCCATTGCAGTGTGGTGTATGAGAGCAGGAGCAACCGGTTTTTGCTGGCGCCGGGACAGGGGACGCTGACCTGGCTTGGGGGAGAATTGGTGGAGGAGCCCCGGGAGATCTTAAGCGGGGAGCGGTTTCAGATCGGGGGCACCACCTTGGAGTTTGTGGCGTTTTGCCGGAATGGAGTGACATGGGAGAGCAGATAACAGAAGATTTATATGAAAAAACAGCATTGCCCCCGGGGCTTCGGGTGTCCGCCTCCAGCATTACGGGCACCAGGCCCTATCAGGAGGACTGCCTCATGTACCAGGCGCTGGAGGACGGGGTGCTGGGGGTTGTGTGCGACGGCATGGGCGGCCTGTCCCACGGGGAGGTCAGCAGCGCCTGTGCTGTGGATCAGTTGTCCGTCTATTTTGCCCGGGAACCACGGGAGGCGGATTCCATGGAGAGATATCTGAAAAATGCTCTCCAAAACCTGGACATTCAGGTGGCGGAGTTGAAAAATGCCAGCGGGAGGCCCTTAAAGGGCGGAACCACCATTGTCACCGTATTCATTCGGGGAGATCGTATGACCTATGCCTCCGCCGGGGACAGCATGATCTATCTGATCCGCCGGGGGGAGTGCCGGGAGCTGGTGCGGATGCACAATTACCGGTTATTGCTTTCCGAACGGCTAGAGGAGCATTGGATTACTCCGGAAGAATATGAGGCGGAGCTTGGCCGGGGAGAGGCCCTGGTAAGCTATCTGGGCATGGACGGGCTTAAGCTGATCGACTGCTCGCAGATCCGTCTGGAGGAGGGGGATCGGATCCTCCTGTGCAGCGACGGACTCTACAAGGGCCTGACCCGGGAACAGATCGGCCAGATCGTAGAGCAGGTTCCGGAGGAGGAGTTTGAGCAGACGGCGCTGATTCTGATCCAAGCCATTTTAGGCGGGCCGCCCCGAAGCCTGGACAATATTTCCATCCTATGCTTTGCCTATGGCCGAAAAGTGGAGGGAACAAAAATGCAGGAGCCGGAGAAGAAAAAGAGAAAGAGAAAGAGACGGAGCCTCTTTTAGAAAAAAGGGAAGACGTTTGAAAAATTCTGAGAAAACCGTTACAGATGATCTGGGTTGTGGAAAGGAAGGGCGAAAAATGAAATTGATACAGTGCAGGAATGGACATTACTATGACAACGAGAAGTATGCGGACTGCCCCTATTGCGGGACGGATACGGGAAATATAGGAATCACGGTTCCGCTGAACCAGGGAGCGGATATGCAGGGAGAGGGAGCTGTCAGCGCGCCTGCGGACCAGGAAACTCCTAAGCCGGACCGGGAAACAGTGCGGCTGGCATCACAGCCTGCGCCTGCACCGATGCAGGGGCAGGAGCCGGTATTTCCGGAGCCGGTTTCCGGGCAGTGGAGGGCTCCCCAGGTACAGGGCGGGGATACCAGGCCGGCAGGACCGTGGCGGATGCAGGAGGAGGATAACCGCACGGTCAGCTATTATTCCCGTACCATAGGCACGGAGCCGGTGGTGGGCTGGCTGGTAGCCATAGAGGGCAGCTATTTCGGGGAGTCCTTCCGCCTGAAAACAGGCAGGAATTTTGTCGGACGTTCCCCGGAAATGGATGTGCAGCTGAGTCTGGACAACAGCGTGTCCAGACAGAAGCATGCCATTATCATCTACGAGCCCAAGGCCAGAAAATTCATCGCCCAGCCAGGGGACTCCCGGGAGCTCTTCTATCTGAATGACGAGGTGGTGCTGAACAATATGGTGATGAAGGCCTACGACGTGCTGACCATCGGGGAGACCAGGCTTTTGCTGGCGCCTTTGTGCGGCGAGCAGTTTAGCTGGGAGGAGCTTTCGAAGAAGCAGGAAAGCTGAGAGAAATTTTAGGAAAAAGGAGAATGTGTGATGGATAAAGGGAAAAAGCTGCTTCTTTTGCTGCTGCCCTGCTGCGTGGCATTGGCACTGTTGGGCATGGGGCTGCTCCGGGAGCCTGGGGAATATAACCGGGGTTCCGACCTGACGGAGACTCCTGGGCAGGAGGATGGGGCGGACATGGATGCGTGGTGGACGGAGGATCCCAAGCAGGAGGAAACCGTCGATTCGGATGCTACATATGGGCAGGAGCCAGGCCTGGCACAGGGGGATTCCCCGGATTCTTTTTTGGAGCCGGCAGTTCAGTCGGAACAAAAAGGATTTACCGGGGCTGTGGATCCGGATTTTCGGGCGGATACAGGAGAAAGCAGCAGGCGGATGGTTCCTGTGCTGGAGTATAATGGAAGACTCTATTTTACTGATAAAAGTAAGCTTGGCATTTACTGCTGCAATTTGGATGGCAGTGATAACCGGCTGTTTTTGGAGGTAGGGGAGGACAGAGCGCTTTCGAACTTTTTTTTGGTGTCAGCGGGACAAAATATTGGTGTAGGTTTTCAGGATCGAGATGATACTGAAAGTTATTATCTGGAGTTATATACGGAATCAGGAGAAAGTGCAGGCAGGGTTCCGGTCCACGATCTGTATAACGTGATCTATGATGACGGATATTTTTATTATTTAAAGCGTGCCAGAATGGGTGGAGGCACCCTGTATCGAATCCGGGAAGATGGAACCGGGGAGGAAGCGCTTCTGGAAGCCAAGGTGCAAAGAGGTGTATTTCGGATACATGACGAGTATATCTATTACCTGGAGCAAAATGAAGGGGATGAACTTATGCGGATGCATAAGGATGGAACTGGTAAGGAAAATATAGGGGAACAGATGGGGCTGGAAGCCCAGGGAGGGCTTCGTGAGCTAGTAATAAAAGGGGTGTTTTATAAGGATCATATTTATTATATAGACAAGAGGAAGGAAGAAGGGGAGATTGTACAACTGGGGATGGATGGAAGCAGGGAAATTGTGGCATCATCGGAAAACAGTATATTTACCTCAAATGGAAAGCTATATCAGACAGGAAATTTGTTTGCCTTTTATCGGGTGGATGAACCGGAAAGCGATGCCATAAATACATATATATATAATATGGATACCGGCGCAATAACATTATTTTTTCGGGGGACAGGCAGCAAAACAGGAGAGGACTATACAGAAGAGTACAATGAACCGTTTATGGTTGGTGATGCTACCAGAATTTACTATTCTTGGTATGTATCTCACTATTCGTGGAGTGAAAAGTCTTTTGATGAGAGAAAGCATTATTTATGCAGTATGAGTCCAACAGAAGGCAGGTTGGTAAGATATAACGAGGATATAAATTATAATATAGGGGAGTGAATAGATGAATAGAATTCTGGAACGGATTTTATCCCTGTTGCCTTGTACGCTTGCGGTTCTGCTGATCGCTCTGGGTCTGCTGGGAAAAGGCGCAGGCGGCCGGGCAGCCCAGATTCCCGGGGCCCGGAACATGAGTGAGCATACTATTTTATATAGTAATGGGGACAAGGTGTATACGCCTCCTAAGGAAAATTTAAGCTATGACGAGGCCAGTTGTACGATTTATTATAATAATCTGCTGAACGTGTATCTCTGGTCTGAAATCTCAGACCGGGAGAAGGAGCGGCTGGCCGGGGATGTGGGCGGAATCGTGGCGGGAGATATAAGCGGGCTTCTAAATGTGCTGCAGATTCTGGTAGAACCCAGAGATTTGGCAGGCCTTCAGCAGCAGGCTGCCCTCCTGATGGAGTCGGAGCTGGTGCTCTATGCCTCCTATGAATTTCCTGTGGAAATAGAGCCGGATTCCCTGGTTCCTGCGGATAATCAGAATCCCTGGGAGGGAGAAGTAGAGCGGGGAAATGAGGACAATCCCTCCGGCAATGACTGGTGGGCCGAGGCCATCGGAGCCTACAGGGCCTGGCAGTATGGGGATGAGATCGAGATGCCGGTCATGGCAGGGGTGATGGATAATGGCTTTCATGTTAATCATGAAGAGTTTACGGATGAGACAGGGAAGTGCAAAATATCCTTTCCGGAGGATTATGGGGAGAATGTGTTGGAGCTTGATACGGATAAGGCGGAAGTCCCAAGCATTAATTCGCACGGAACCCATGTGGCAGGCATCCTGGCAGCCAGCAATAATGGAGCGGGGATCCGGGGAGTGGCCGACCAATCGGAGCTGGTCTGTGTGGATTTTAACAACGGCAATCAGGGAACCAACATATTAAGCAGCGGTGTTTATATAGAAGCGACAAAGCAGATACTGGAGGAGGGCGCCAAGGTCATCAATAACTCCTGGGGAACAGCAATCCGAAGCAGGGTCATGTTTTTATCTGATCTGGTGGAGTACGAAAAGCCGGATCCCCTGAAGGATTTAAGATGGGGAGCCCAGTGGCTGGGAGATCTATTTACAAAGGATTATGAGGAGTATTATAACAGGATGACCGGTTCCTATTCACTGTCAACCTCCAGTACCTGTATGGCTATGATGATCCAGCTTTTGTGTCAGGAAAGGGAGGATTTCCTGATTGTTCAAGCGGCGGGAAACGGATATGATAACGGAGGAACCGGATATGATGTGCTGCTAGGCAATTTTTATGTGGCAGTCACCAGAGAACATTATGAGGGATTTCTGCAGCCCGGCACAATGGAGTTATTGGAAAAAAGGGGAATAACCTTTGATACCTTAAGACAGCATATCCTGATCGTGGGCGCGGTAGAGAAGGAGAGGGATTCTCAAGGCCGGTATCTGCTGTGTGATTTTTCGAATTATGGAAGCAATGTGGATCTGGTGGCGCCAGGCAGAGGGATCTTAAGCTGTTTTGCTGATCATCCGGGCGCCTATGGGGAGTTTGATGGCACCTCCCAGGCCGCCCCCATGGTATCCGGCGCGGCCGCGCTTGTGTGGTCCGTAAATCCCAGGCTTTCTGCGGCCCAGGTAAGGCAGACCCTGCTGGATACGGCGGGGCTTGCCGTGGGAGTGACGGATGGCGATGCAGGAAGGGAATACCGTATGCTGAATGTGGGGAACGCGGTGGAGAGGGCTGTCTGGGAGAAAAAGGAAGCCGGAAATGACAGGGGAGAGGAACAGGAGGCAGAGGGCAGTACCGGGGAGGAAACCTTAGAACCAGGAAACGGTCAGGGAGCCGGGGGTATCCGGGAAAATTGGACGGAGCCGGAAATTGTCACAGAGCTGGAGGAAAATTTTCAGACAGATACCTCGGAGGGGACCTATGAAATGGCAACAAAAATGGAGTATCGGGGAAAGCTTTACTATTTCGAAGACAGTAATGTTATGAGGTGCAATCTGGATGGCAGCGGAATAGAACTGTTCTATGGATTGGAAGAGGGAGAGTATGGAAACAGGGGGTTTTTGGCAACGGATCAATATATTTATGTGTTTAGCTCCCCTGATCTTCTGACAAAGATACGACAGTTCACAGAGGATGGAGTGAAGGTGGGGTATTTGGAGGGGCTGGGAGGAGACGTTTGCTTTCACAACGGGTATTTTTATGATATGGCGGGCTATAGCCTGTTCCGGCGAAAGGCGGAGGTCGGAAGCAGCACAGAGCTTGTGAAGGAAATTTCCAGACTCCAAACCACTGGTCCTATGGCTGATTACAAAATTTATAATGGATATGTGTATGTGAAAGAGGGACAAGACCTGCTGCGGATTTCGGTAGACGGTATATATTCCGAAAATATCAGCGGATTGTGGGGAGCAAGAGAGGATTATGAATCCTATTTTGACGAAATGATCAACGGAGTCTTTTATAATGACAGCATTTATTTCTGGATGAATCGAAAGGAGGACTGGAAGGTGGTGCTGTGCAGGGCAGGTCTGGATGGCGGTATGGAAACCGTGCTGGCCTCCACAGATCAGATTTATTATGAGGATTGGCAGTGGGGACAGGCAGATCATCTGCTGGTGACCAGCAAGGTGGTTTATTTTGAACCAGGCTCCGATAGCGTCATTGAAACCTATAACATGGATACGGGAGAAGTGAGGACGGTTTTCCACGAAGGCGAAAGGGAAAAAGAGAGCTTTTGGGGAACGGAACTGGAACGGTGCGAATATACCCTGCTCTTTCTTCCAGGAGCTTCCCGTATCTATTATCAGATGAAGGGATGGGAAGCAGGAACCACGTCCTGGGATCTGTATGGCTGCAGCATCGATACAGAGGGAGGCAGCAGGGCTGTCTATGAGGGAAATATCTGGCTATAGCGCAGATTTTCGATAAGGTTAAGACCGGGAAAGGATGAGTAAGAATATGAAAGAAAAAAAACGATATCTGATTGCCCTGCTCTGCACGGTGGGACTTCTATGCCTGTTCCTGCCGGTGAGCACAGACATGGGAGGCTTGTCGGCTCCTGGCCTGATTGCAGCATGGAAACAGGAGGCTTTGGTTTATCGGATTCCGGGTCGGAGCCAAGGGGCCATGGCTGTGGTTTTATGTATGTGTGCCGCCATACTTTTTCTGGCAGGGGCCCCATCGGCGGCTCTGTACAGCAGGAAGCGGTCCGGGCTCTTTCTGGCATCGCTGCTGGGCTTTGCGTCGGCCGGATTTTTGCTGGCTGCGGTCTGGATGAGTGCAGGGGGAATTAAGATGCCTGGGATCGGAGGCGCGGCGATGGTCCTGTGCGGTCTGGGAGCTGGGATCCTGTCCGTTCGGGAGGCTTTGAAGGGGGAAGAAGGGCAGGCGGTTAGGGCATCCCAGATTCCCGGGGAGGCGGCAGCCGCTGTGTCTGAACCGGAGGGCGGGGAGCCCCAGGTCTTTACCAGAGGATGTATCTTGATCCAGTGCGCCCCCTTTGGCGGTGGCTCCATTTTCCTGGAGCATATGAAGCCTGTGACCATTGGCGTGGATCCCTCCTGCTGCAATCTGGTGGTTCAGGGAGAGGGCATCAGCAGATGTCATTGTACCGTGACCTATAACGGGGTCAGCGGAACCTACCTGCTTTTGGATACCTCCACCAACGGAACCTACCTGGACGGGGGGCAGCGTGTGCCCAGAAGCTTTGCCATGGAGCTTCGGGCAGGAATCGGGTTTTATCTGGCGCGGCAGGAAAATGGGTTCAGCCTGGGAGAGCCCAGTACCTTTTTTCCTTAATCTGGGCCAGGGCGCTGTCCATCTGCATTTTTATAAAAGACGCTTTATGGGTCATTTTTGTCAAAAATCTGTTTTTGTCTCCATTTTGTTCCGGGTATCAGCAATCAGTTTCCCGCGCATACTAGCTTTGTGGAGCCGAAGAAAACATGATCTTTTTCTTTGGCTCTACACCACACAAGAGAAAGGAGCGCCACCATGGAACAGTTGTCAGAAAAGGAATTAAACGGATTAAATGAGCTTCTCAACGAGGAAGAATTGTTGGTCAAGAAGTTTCAGATGCTGGCCACCCACAGCCAGGATGCAGAGGTAAAAGCAAAATTCACAGACATTGCAAACCGGCACCAGGAGCATTTTATGTCCCTGTATGCGCAGCTAAGATAGGAGGAAGGAAAGATGGTATGGAATGAGAACGATCAGGCACAGAAGCCGATCTATTCGGAAAAGGAAGTATTATCCGACGCCCTGACGGCCGAAAAGACCGCCACGGAGCACTATAATATCTGGGCAAACGAATGTGTGCACGCAAATGTGCGAAATGCCATTCTCGACTGTCTGGAAAAGGAGCACGCTATCCAGCAGGATGTGTTCCAGATGATGCACGGAAGGGGCTTTTATCCCACCCCTGCGGCACAGATGCAGAAGGTGGAGGAGGCAAAACAGAAATTCTCCCAGTGTGCACAGAAGCTTTAGGCCGCAAGGTCCATGATCCTGGCAAGATTCATGATCCTGGAATGATAGGGAACGATAAATGAGCTTGCCGCATTCGATAAAATTATAAAAAACAGGGATCCTGCCTGTGAAAGAGGATATTTCTTCCTTCGCAGACAGGATTCTTTTCGATTATGTATTGACGTTTTGGCAAAAAATCCTTATTCTAGTACATAGAGATTCTTTTGAGAGGACAAGGGTGCCCTTGGGGTACCAGGTAAATGGATATGAAATGGAACAAATATACCATCAAAACCACCACCCAGGCTGAGGATATCTTAAGCGCTGCTTTGGCGGAGATCGGTATCTGCGGCGTACAGATCGAGGACAATGTGCCTCTGTCGGAGGAGGAACGAAAAAAGCTGTACATTGATTTTCTGCCGGAGCTTCCCCCGGATGAGGGGATCGCCTATGTGAGTTTTTTTCTGGATAGTGAGCAGGAGCAGGGGGAGATCCTTGCCGCGGTGGAGCAGACGCTGAAAGAGCTTTCTGGCGGTATGGATATTGGCGAGGGGACCATCACTTCCGACGAGACGGAGGATACGGACTGGATCAACAACTGGAAGCAGTATTTCAAATCCTTTGCCATCGACGATATTTACATCAAGCCCACCTGGGAGGAGGCCCCGGTCCGGGAGGGATATTCCTGCGTCATCGAGATCGACCCCGGCACCTCCTTCGGCACCGGAAAGCATGAGACCACCCAGCTTGCCATCCGCCAGATCCGCAAATATGTAAAAAAGGGTGATCGGGTACTGGATGTGGGCTGCGGCAGCGGTATTTTGTCCATCATCAGCTTAAAGCTGGGGGCGGGTCATGTGGTGGGGACGGATGTGGATGGTGAGTGCATGATTTCCACCCGGGAAAATATGGAGGTGAATCATCTGCCCAGGGAGGCAGGGACCTTTTATCAGGGGAATCTTATTGACGATACCGGTCTGCAGCAGAAGGTCGGGACAAACTGCTACGACCTGGTGGTGGCGAATATCCTGGCGGACGTGATCATTCCCATGACGCCGGTGATCCCGGACCGTCTGAAAGCAGGCGGCATCTACATTACCTCTGGCATCATCGATTTCAAGGAGGAAGCGGTGAAGGAGGTCCTGGTCCGGGAGGGCTTTGAGATCTTAGAGGTCTGTCGCCAGGGCGAGTGGGTCAGCGTGACGGCGAGGAAACAGTGATGCGGCAGTTTTTTGTGCAACCCCATCAGGTGGGGGAGGAAATAATTACAATTGCAGGAGAGGATGCCCGTCATATCGGCCAGGTGCTGCGCATGAAACCGGGAGAGCAGCTTCGGATCAGCGACCAGCAGGGACGTGATTTTTTCTGCCAGCTTCAGACGGTAGAGCGGGAGCGGATCACGGCCCGGATCCTGTACCAGGATCATGAGAGCACGGAGCTTCCGGTGAAGATCTACTTGTTCCAGGGGCTGCCCAAGGGGGACAAGATGGAGCTGATTATCCAGAAAGCGGTGGAGCTGGGGGTTTATGAGATCATCCCGGTGGCCATGAGAAACTGTGTGGTGAAGCTGGATGCCAAGAAGGCCCGGGCCAAGGAAAGCCGCTGGAACGGCATTGCCCAGAGTGCGGCCAAGCAGTCCCGGCGCAGCGTTGTCCCTTCCGTACATGAGGTGATGAGCTTTGATGAGGCGGTGTCCTATGCCAGGAACATGGACCGGCGGCTGGCGCCCTATGAAAATGAGCGGGGGATGGACCACACCCGGGCTGTGCTTAACAGCCTGGAACGGGAAGGCTCCCTGGCGGTGTTTATCGGGCCGGAGGGAGGCTTTGATAAGACAGAGATTGAGGCCATACAGGGGGAAGCGGAGCTTTTGTCCCTGGGGAAGAGGATTCTCCGGACCGAGACGGCGGGCATAACCATGCTCTCCATCCTTCTGTATCATTTGGAGAGCTAGACGGAGGCGGCAATGGAAATATATTTGGATAACTCGGCCACTACCCGGTGTTCGCAGGGCGCCCGGGAGATTATGGTAAAGGCCCTCATGGAGGATTACGGCAATACCTCCTCCCTGCATCGGAAGGGCATGGAGGCGGAGCGCTATATCAAGGAGGCCCGGCGGCAGATTGCGAAGACCTTAAAGGCACAGGAAAAAGAACTGGTGTTCACCTCTGGCGGAACGGAAGCGGACAATCTGGCGATTATCGGGGCGGCCCGGGCCAACTGCCGCAGCGGCCGTCATCTGATCACCACCTCCATCGAGCACGCGGCGGTTTCGGCTGCCATGGAGCAGTTGGAGGAGGAAGGCTTTGAGGTGACTTATCTGGATGTGAACAGAGAAGGGCTGATTTCCCTGGAACAGCTTGGAGAGGCCATCCGCCCGGATACGATCCTGGTATCCATCATGTATGTGAACAATGAGATCGGCGCAGTGGAGCCCATCCCGGAGGCGGCAAAGCTGATCAAGGAAAAGAATTCCCATACGCTGTTTCATGTGGACGCCATCCAGGCTTACGGAAAATACAATATTTACCCGGGGCGGCTGGGCATTGACCTGCTGGCGGTCAGCGGCCATAAGATCCACGGTCCCAAGGGGGTTGGATTTTTGTATGTGAAGGATAAGACGAAGCTAAAGCCCCTAATGCTGGGGGGCGGACACCAGAACGGCCTGCGCTCCGGCACGGAGAATGTGCCCGGCGTGGCGGGCCTTGGGGTGGCGGCCCGGGAAGCCTATGAGAACCTGGAGGATAAGGTGGAACATTTGTATCAGCTTCGGGAAGCCTTCCTTTCCGGGCTTAAGGACGCGGAGTGGGCTCATATCAACGGCCCTGCCGGACGGGCGGCGGCGCCCCAGATTGTCAGCGTCAGCTTCGACAAGGTGCGCAGCGAGGTACTTCTCCACGCCTTGGAGGAGCGGGGGATTTATGTTTCGGCAGGAAGCGCCTGTTCCTCCAACAAGCCGGCAGTCAGCAGGACCTTAAAGAGCATCGGGCTCCGGCAGCCGTATCTGGACAGCACCCTGCGTTTTTCCTTTTGTGTGGAAAATACGCCAGAAGAGGTGGCCTGTACCATAGAGGCGTTAAAGGAACTGGTTCCCATGCTGATGAAGTACACCAGACATTAATGGAAAGGAAACGAGCAATGGTAAAAGCATTTTTGATAAAATACGGCGAGATCGGCATTAAGGGGAAGAACCGCCATCTCTTTGAGGACGCTCTGATCCATCAGATCAAGTACGCCTTAAAGCCGGTGGAAGGGGAATTTCTGATCACCAAGGAGCAGGGGCGGATTTACGTGGAGGCCCAGACGGATTACGATTATGAGGAGACGCTGGAACATCTGAAACATGTGTTCGGTATTGTGGGAATCTGCCCCATGGTGCAGATTGAGGACAGGGGCTTTGAGCAGTTAGCCCGGGATGTGATTGCTTATCTGAAGGAGCGCTATGAGGGGCAGGCGCTGACCTTCAAGGTCCATGCCCGCCGGGCCAGGAAGGATTACCCCATGGAGTCCATGGAGATCAACGCCCAGTTGGGAGGGCGGATCCTGGAAGCCTTCCCTCTGATGCGGGTGGACGTACATCATCCCCAATTGTTATTGAACATTGAGATCCGCAGGCAGATCCAGATTTATTCCGAGGTGATCCCCGGCCCCGGCGGCATGCCGGTGGGCACCAACGGGAAGGGCATGCTGCTGTTGTCCGGCGGCATCGACAGTCCGGTGGCAGGCTACATGGTGGCCAAGCGGGGAGTCAAGATCGACGCCACCTATTTCCATGCGCCGCCCTATACCAGCGAGCGGGCCAGGGAAAAGGTCATCGATCTGGCCAGGATCGTGGCTAAGTATACCGGTCCCATTTACTTAAATATCGTGAATTTCACAGATATCCAGCTCTATATCTATGAAAAATGCCCCCATGAGGAGCTGACCATCATCATGCGCCGGTACATGATGAAGATTGCGGAGCATTTTGCCAAGGAGACGGGGAGCTTAGGGCTGATTACCGGAGAGAGCATCGGCCAGGTGGCCAGCCAGACCATGCAGTCGCTGGCGGCCACCAACGAGGTGTGCACCCTGCCGGTCTACCGGCCGCTGATTGGCTTTGACAAGCAGGAGATCATCGACGTATCCGAGAAAATCGGCACCTACGAGACCTCGATCCTGCCCTTTGAGGACTGCTGTACGATATTCGTTGCCAAGCATCCGGTGACAAAACCGAACCTCAACGTCATCAAACGCTCGGAGCAGAAGCTTCAGGAAAAAATTGCGGAGCTGGTGAAGACGGCCATCGATACTACGGAGACCATCGTGGTGGAGGCATAGGGAGGGTCCCGGAAAACCGCAGCGGAAGCATGGAAGATTGCAGAAAAGAAAAACCCCCGGCGCGGCCGGGGGAGGTATGTGTCGGGGATACTACTGGATTAAGTAGGGCTTTAACACTTCCAGAATCTCGTCCATATGGGCCTCGGAATGGATGGCCAGGTCGATGGGCTTGGAAAGATCCAGGCTGAAAATGCCCATGATGGACTTGGCATCAATGACATACCGGCCGGAGATCAGGTCAAAATCGTAGTCAAACTGCGTGATGGTGTTGACAAAGGATTTTACCCGGTCGATGGAATTCAAAGAAATTTGTACTGTTTTCATTATAAAAACCTCCTTAAGAAAATTGTTATCTTGAAATCTCCAAAATATGGATTAATTTTATAGTAACGTTTTTAACGGGAAAAGTCAATAGGAGTATCGGGAATCATAGAGAGAAAGTATGAGAAAATGAAAAAAGCAGCGTTACACAATTTGGGATGCAAGGTAAATGCCTATGAAACGGAGGCCATGCAGCAGCTTCTGGAGGATGCCGGCTATGAAATTGTACCTTTTGGGGAACAGGCGGACGTCTATGTAGTGAACACATGTTCGGTCACAAACCTGGCATACCGCAAATCGCGCCAGATGCTGCACCGGGCAAAAAAGCTGAATCCCGGGAGCATCGTGGTGGCGGCAGGCTGTTATGTACAGACGGCCCGGGAGCAGGCCCAGGTGGATCCTGCCATTGATATTTTGATTGGAAATAATAAAAAGCATGAGCTGCCCAGGCTGTTAGCGGAGTATGAGCAGGCCGGAAGGGGCCGTAAGGAGCCAGGGGGACAGGAGGCGCCTCTTAAGCTTCAGGAGGTCATCGATATCAACGACCAGGCCGCAGCCGGGACCTATGAGACTCTCGCCATCCGGGGAACGGCAGAGCATACCAGGGCCTTCGTGAAGATCCAGGACGGATGTAACCAGTTCTGCAGCTACTGCATCATTCCCTATGCCAGAGGGCGGGTCCGAAGCCGCGGCTGGCGGGAGATTCTTGCGGAGGCGGCATCCTTGGCGGAAAACGGATACCGGGAGGTGGTACTTACCGGGATTCATCTGAGCTCCTACGGGGTGGACACCGGGGATGATCTGTTGTCACTGCTTACCGGGATCCATCAGATACCAGGGATTGACCGGATCCGCCTGGGATCCTTAGAGCCCAAGATCGTCACGGAGGAATTTGCAAGAGCGCTGTCGCAGCTTCCAAAGGTCTGTCCCCATTTTCATCTGTCCCTGCAGAGCGGATGCGACGCTACCTTAAAGCGGATGAACCGGAAGTATACCAGCGGGGAATACCGGGAGGGCTGTGGGTATCTGCGAAAATATTTTACCCATCCGGCCATCACCACCGACGTGATTGCAGGTTTTCCGGGAGAAACGGAAGAAGAATTTGAAATTACCCGGAAATTTCTGCGGGAAATTGCATTTTTTGAGATGCACGTTTTCAAATATTCGGTCCGTGAGGGGACCAGAGCCGCCGGTATGGAGGGACAGGTTCCGGAGGAGATAAAGCACAGGCGCAGCCATGCTTTGATAGAGGAAGCCGGGGAAATGAGCCGTGCCTTCGCCTCCTGGTATCTGGGAAAAACCGTGCAGATCCTGCTGGAGGAGCGGATTTTCCTGGAGGGGAAAGCATATTATGTGGGCCATACGCCGGAGTATGTCAGGGCGGTGATCCCGGCGCCCCGGGAGGCAGACGGGGCCGGGAAAATGGAAAATCAGATGGTGGAGGCAGAGGCCGCAGGGCTTACGGAGGATCATATTTTAGTATGCCGACACATTTTGACAGAAAATATGGATTGAATTTTGTAATCATTTATATTAGAATAGAAATAGAATGACAAAGCACGAAAGAGCAAAGAACTGGGGCGTGAAATGATGCAGGATAAAAGTAACACACAATATTTTAAAGTGGAAGCAGAAAAGCAGATCAGAGTAGACGAGGTGCTGGAGCTTGTATACAGCGCATTGCGGGAGAAAGGCTATAATCCGGTCAATCAGATTGTGGGTTACATCATATCCGGCGATCCAACCTATATTACCAGCCATAAGAATGCCAGGAGCCTGATCATGAAGGTGGAGCGTGACGAACTGGTGGAAGAGATTTTTGAGCAGTATATCAAGAACAATGCCTGGGAATAATGGAGGAGCAGATGCGTATTATGGGTTTGGATTTCGGCTCTAAGACGGTGGGCGTGGCGGTCAGCGACGCCTTGCAGTTGACGGCACAGGGGGTTGAGATCATTCGGAGGCAGTCACCCAATAAGCTGCGCCAGACGCTTGCAAGGATTGAGGCGTTGATTGCGGAGTATGAGGTCAGGGAGATTGTGCTGGGCTATCCGCGGAATATGGATTACTCGGAGGGCGAGCGGTGTGAGCGGACCCGGGAATTCCAGGAGATGCTCAGGCGGCGGACTGCGCTGTCGGTGGTTTTATGGGACGAGCGTTTGACAACGGTGGAGGCGGACCGTACGATGGCGGAGGGCGGTATCCGCCGGGAGAAGCGCAAGGAATATGTGGACAAGCTGGCGGCGGTATTTATCCTGCAGGGATACCTGGATTACCTTGGGATGCACAAGGAAAGCCCGGCGCAGAACCAGGGGCAGGCTGCAGAAAGGGATGAAGCAGAGAGACCGGGGCAGGACTTAGAAAGGGATTAATCAGAGAATGGAAAAGATTACATTTCAAGTGCCGGACACAGAGGAGACGGCAGATTTTTTTGTGATGGAACAGACGCGGATCAACGGCGTGGACTATCTTCTGGTGACAGAGAAGGAGGACGGAGACTGTGACGCGTATATTTTAAAAGACATTTCAGGCCAGCAGGATGCGGAGGCAGTGTATGAGATGGTGGAGACGGACGAGGAGCTTTCCGCCCTCTCGAAGGTGTTTGCATCGCTGCTGGATGATGTGGACATTCATTAACGGAGGTGCAATTTGAAGAAAGAACAACATGCAAAATTAAAAATTATTCCCCTGGGAGGACTTGAGCAGATCGGGATGAATATTACTGCTTTTGAATATGAGGACAGTATTATCGTCGTAGACTGCGGCCTTTCTTTCCCGGAGGATGATATGCTGGGCATTGACCTGGTGGTTCCCGATGTGACGTATCTGAAGAACAACCTGGACCGGGTGAAGGGATTTTTCATCACCCATGGACATGAGGACCATATCGGCGCCATCCCCTATGTGCTTCGGGAGGTCAACGTGCCGGTGTATGCCACCAAGCTGACCATCGGCATCATCGAGCATAAGCTGCGGGAGCACAATATGCTTACCAAGGTGAAGCGCAAGGTGGTAAAGTACGGACAGCACATTAACCTGGGGTGCTTCCGGGTAGAATTTATCCGGACCAACCACAGCATTGCGGACGCGGCGGCCCTGGCCATCTATTCCCCGGCGGGAACGGTGGTGCATACCGGAGACTTTAAGGTGGATTATACGCCGGTGTTCGGCGGAGCCATCGACCTGCAGCGGTTTGGAGAGCTGGGCAAGAAGGGCGTGCTGGCTCTGATGTGTGACAGCACCAATGCGGAGCGGCCGGGCCACACCAGCTCGGAGCGCACGGTGGGCCGTACCTTTGACAACCTGTTTGCAGATTATGCCAATACCCGGATCATTGTGGCTACCTTTGCCTCCAATGTGGACCGTGTGCAGCAGATCATCAATTCCGCTTATAAGTATAAGCGCAAGGTGGTGGTGGAGGGCCGCAGCATGGTGAATATCATCACCATCGCATCGGAGCTGGGATATCTGAATATTCCGGATAACACACTCATCGACATCGAGCAGATCAAAAATTATCCCGATGAGCAGACGGTGCTGATCACCACGGGAAGCCAGGGCGAGTCCATGGCGGCCCTGTCACGGATGGCGGCCAACCTTCATAAGAAGGTGGTCATCAAGCCGGGGGATACGGTGATTTTCAGTTCCAATCCCATTCCGGGCAATGAGAAGGCGGTATCCAGGGTAATCAATGAGCTGTCCATGAAGGGGGCCAATGTCATTTTCCAGGATGCCCATGTATCCGGCCACGCCTGCCAGGAGGATATCAAGCTGATCTACTCCCTGGTGAAGCCCATGTATGCGATACCGGTCCATGGAGAGTACCGTCACCTGAAGGCCCAGGCCAGGATTGCGGAGGAGCTTGGCATTGCCAGGGATAACATTTTTATCCTTTCCTCCGGCGATGTGCTGGAGCTTTCGGAGGAGGGGGCGGCGGTGACCGGCGAGGTGCCTGTGGGCGACGTGCTGGTGGACGGCCTTGGCGTAGGCGATGTGGGAAATATCGTACTGCGGGACCGTCAGCATCTGGCAGAGGACGGAATCATCATCGTGGTACTCACCCTGGAGGGCGGCAGCGGCCAGGTTCTTGCCGGGCCGGATATCGTCACCCGCGGCTTTGTGTATGTACGCGGCTCCGAGAGCCTGATGGACGAGGCCAGGCAGGTGTTGGAGGAGACCGTGGACCACTGTATGGAAAAAAATATTACCGACTGGGGTAAGATTAAGACCGAGATTAAGGACTCCTTAGGGGAGTTCGTCTGGCGCAAGACGAAACGCAGACCAATGATTATGCCGATTATTATGGAAGTGTAGAGATTATGAGTGAGATTGAAGAAAAGACAAACGCCCTGGTACAGGCCGTGCTGGAGAGCGAAGAATACCGCCATTACCAGGAGATCCGGGAAAAATTAAAAGAAGACCCGGAAAAGGAAAAGCGGGTAAACGAGTTCTGCGGCCATGTATTCCGTCTGCAGAATGAACAGAGAGATATTGACATGTTTGAGGAGATCGACCGTCTGGTCCAGGATTCCGCCTCCTTCCGGGCTGAGCCCCTGGTGGAGGATTACCTTGCGGCAGAACTGGGCATCTGCCGTGTGGTCCAGCGCATCAACTGGAAGCTGATGGAGAATCTGGATGTGGACCAGGGAACCTGGAAGTAGCGGTGAGAAAAGAGGTGGACTATGAGCGCCAGTAAAATTGTCCTTAGTATTTTACGTATGTGTATCAGCGTTCTGATTTTTCTGCTTGTGGTCTTTGCGGTCTTAAAGCTCAGCGGCCGGGCGTATGATCTGGGATATCGGGTGTATACGGAGAAGCCCATGGAAGCGTTGCCGGGCCGGGATAAGGTGGTGGAGGTCTCAAAGGATATGTCTGCTGCGGAGCTTGGAACGCTGCTGGAGGAAAAGGGGCTGGTGCGGGACGCCTCCCTGTTCTGGATCCAGATGAAGCTCTCTGCCTACAGCGATAAGGTGAAGCCGGGGCTTTATACGTTGAATACGGCCCAGGGCTACCGGGAGATGCTGCAGGTTATGGCGGCGGAGGAATCGGAAGAGGATGAGGACGGGGAACAGGTGGCACAGTGATGCAGGAGGAGCGCATGGTATCCTTCCTCCACTCTCTGGAGGAGGGGAACACGGGAGTATTGTATGAGATTGAAAAGGAGGCTCTGGCCTCCTTTGTGCCCATAATCCGCCGGGAGACCCAGAGCCTTCTGCGGCTTCTGATGGCGATGAAGCGTCCGGCAAGGATCTTGGAGGTGGGGTGTGCGGTGGGATTTTCCGCCATCCTGATGGCAGAGGCAGATCCGGTACGCTGTGAGATTGTCACCATTGAGAATTATGAGAAACGCATTCCCATCGCCCGGGAGAATTTCCGGCGTGCGGGACGCGCGGATCAGATCTGCCTCCTCTGCGGGGATGCTGCGGAGCTGCTTCCTTCTCTGGAGGGAAGCTTTGACTTTATTTTCCTGGATGCGGCCAAGGGCCAGTACCTTTCCTTCCTGCCTGAGCTTCTTAGGCTGCTTGGGGCGGGAGGGACTTTTGTGTCGGATAATGTGCTGCAGGAGGGGGATATTCTGGAGTCGCGGTTTGCGGTGACCCGCAGGAACCGCACGATCCATAAGCGGATGCGGGAGTATCTGTACCAGTTGACCCATGACCCGCGTCTTGTGACGAGCGTCCTTGCGGTGGGGGACGGGGTAACTATTAGCGAAAGGAAGCAGCAGGCGGAATGAAGGCCGGCGGAAGGAAGCGTTATGAGGAAACCGGAATTGCTGGTTCCGGCCAGCAGCCTTGAGGTTTTAAAAATTGCAGTTGCATTTGGAGCAGATGCGGTATATATTGGAGGAGAGGCTTTTGGCCTTCGCGCCAAGGCGAAGAATTTTTCCAGCGGGGAGATGCGGGAGGGCGTTGCTTTTGCCCACGAGCACCAGGTGAAGGTTTATGTGACGGCCAATATTTTAGCCCGCAATGAGGATCTTGCGGGCGTGGAGGAATATTTTCAGGAGCTTCGCCAGATGAAGCCGGATGCGCTGATTATTTCGGATCCGGGCATTTTCCTAATTGCCAGGAGGGTCTGTCCGGAGCTTGAGATACATATCAGTACCCAGGCCAACAATACCAATTACGGCACCTATCAGTTCTGGTACCAGCAGGGCGTCCGGCGGGTGGTGTCGGCAAGGGAATTGTCCTTAGAGGAGATTGTAGGGATCCGCCGGCAGATTCCGGCGGATATGGAGATTGAGACCTTTATCCACGGGGCCATGTGTATCTCCTATTCGGGCCGCTGTCTGCTCAGCAATTATTTTACCGGACGTGACGCCAACCAGGGCGCCTGTACCCATCCCTGCCGCTGGAAATATGCGGTGGTGGAGGAGAGCCGGCCCGGCGAGTATCTGCCGGTTTTTGAAAATGAGCGGGGAACCTTTCTGTTTAACTCGAAGGATCTCTGCATGATCGAGCATATTCCAGAACTGATGGAGGCCGGCATCGACAGCTTCAAGATCGAGGGACGGATGAAGACGGCGCTGTATGTGGCTACGGTGGCCCGTACCTACCGGAGGGCCATTGACGATTATCTTATCTCCCCCGGAAAGTACCGGGAGAATCTGCCGTGGTACCGGGAGCAGATCCGGACCTGTACCTACCGCCAGTTTACCACAGGCTTCTTTTTTGGCAGGCCCGACGAGACCATGCAGATATACGGTAACAGCACCTATGTGAAGGAGTACACCTATCTGGGGATTGTGGGAGAGGCCAATGGGCAGGGACTGTACCGGATCGAGCAGAGGAACAAGTTCTCCGTGGGAGAGCAGATTGAGGTGATGAAGCCCGATGGCAGGAACCTTCCGGTGACGGTGCGGGCGATTGTGGATGAGGAAGGGAATTTTTTAGAGAGCGCGCCCCATCCAAAGCAGGTGTTGTATCTTGACCTGGGCCAGAGCCTGGATCAGTATGATATATTACGCAGACAAGAGGAGGAACAGAGCAGATGAGTAATGAGAAATATGTCGCCTATGTGGGTACTTATACCCACGGAAACAGTGTGGGAATCCATTTGTATGATGTGAATGTGGAGGAAGGAACCCTGGTGGAGCGCAGAGTGGTTCCCATCAATAACCCTTCCCATCTGACCGTTTCCAAGGACGGAAAATTTTTGTATTCCATTTCGGATGAAGGTGTGGAAGCGTTTCAGATTCTTCCCGACGGTGATCTTTCGTCCATCAACAAGGAGTGGATCGGCGGCATGCGGGGCTGCTATGTGGATGTGGACGATCAGAACCGTTATCTCTTTGTGGGTGGATATCATGATGCCAGGGTGTCTATGATGAAGCTTCGGCCCGACGGCGGGATTGAGGGCATTGCCGATGGGATTTTCCATAAGGGCATGGGACGTAAGATTGCGGAGCGCAATTCCAGGCCCCATGTGAACTGCGTCAAGCTGACGCCCGTGAAGCAGAATTATGTCTGTGCGGTGGACGGCGGCCTTGACCATGTGAAGATCTACCAGATCAATTATGAGTACGGGAAGATGCAGCTTGCGGATATTCTACGCTGCCCCTTAGAGTCTGCGCCGCGGATGCTGCGGTTTACCAAGAACGGAAAGTTCGCTTATGTGCTCTGTGAGCTGAAGAACACGGTGGAGGTTTATGCCTATGAGTGTACCCCCAAGGGCCCGCTGTTTGAACATGTACAGAGTATTTCCACGGTGGAGACCCGGGATATTGAGAATGGAGGCGCCTCCGGAATGGAGATGACGGAGGACGGGAAATATCTGTATTGCTCCAATGCGGGAACCAATACGGTGGTTGTTTATGAGGTGAACGAGGAGACGGGGATGCTGACACAGATCTGCAGCAATCCCATCAGCGGGGATTACCCCAAGGCCATGGGAATTTTTCCGGACGGCAAGCATTTTATCGCTTTGAACCATGACAGCAACGAGATCCGGATTTTCTCTATGGATTATGAGAAAAAATGCTTCCTGATGCGGGGAGCGCCGATTAAGATCGATACGCCAAACTGTATCCGGATTCATAAGCTGTAGGCTTTGTGCCGGTGTGCGGCGGGAAAATTGGAATGACAGGGGGGAGAGTATGGAGGGCGCCGCAGAGAAGAAACTTTTGGAATTTCTTTTAGAAAGATTCCGGATTGAGAGGAAGCGCTTTGACCGATCTGGTGTATACGCATATACCCAGCGGGTGCTGGCGTACAATTCCAACAAGATTGAGGGAAGCACGCTCACGGAGGAGCAGACGGCTGCCCTCTTCGATGAGGGAGTGCTGCCCGGGTCGGAGGACTATTACCGGGCCAAGGATGTCGAAGAGATGAACGGCCATTTTCTGATGTTTAACCGGATGCTGGATACCCTGGAGGAGCCCCTGTCCCAGGAACTGATGAAACAGTTCCATTATGAACTGAAATCCGGTGTTTTTGAGGATCGCGCGAACGGATATGCCATTGGTGATTATAAAAAAAGGCCGAACATGATCGGTGTATATCAGACAGTCAGGCCGGCGGATGTAGAGGGCGAAATGGGGCGGCTGCTGGATTGGTACGGGAGTCGGGGTATCACGCTTTCTGTGCTGGCAGAGTTTCATGCACGGTATGAAAGCATCCACCCCTTCCAGGACGGCAACGGCCGCACAGGCAGGCTGATCCTTTTTCGGGAATGCTTAAGGCATGGGATAATACCGGTTGTGATTGAGGATGCCAATCGGAATCAGTACCTGGCAGCATTAAAGTCATACCGAGAGGAGGGGCGGCTGGATCTGTTGATTGGGCTTCTGGAAAAGGAACAGGAATTTTATCTGGAAAAGTGCAGATATTTTATGTGAGAAAAAGCGGCCGGGCGGGCCGCTTTTTCTCATGGATGGAGGCAAAGAGGGTTAACTCCGTTGCTCGTGGGGGTAAATTCTCTCCAGCTTCTCCAGCGTACTTCCGCTGTTTTCCAGCATCAGATCGATGAGCGTCAGCGCCGCCATGGATTCCACCACCACAACGGCCCGCGGCACGATGATGGGATCGTGGCGGCCTTTGACGTTTACGGAAATGTTGTTGCCGTTCTTATCAATGGTCTGCTGGGCAGCGGAGATGGAGGGAGTCGGCTTGATGGCCGCCCGGAAAATGATGGGGCTGCCGTCGCTGATACCCCCTAAAATACCGCCGGCATGGTTGGAAAGCTTGCAGACCGGATGGGGCAGCGGGTATCCGTTGTCCGCTGTGCCGCCGCTTACCGCAGCGCTGCCGTCGGCCGGGGCATCAGTGCTGCAGTAAGCAAAGCCATCATTATTGGCCAGCCCGGTGGCAGCCGCCGCCCGAAATCCGTCCCCGATCTCAAAGCCCTTCACGGCCCCGATGGAGAAGATGGCCTGGGCCAGGCGTGCGTCCAGCTTATCGAACACAGGCTCCCCTATGCCGGCAGGAACGCCGGTAATCACGCATTCGATAATCCCCCCGGCGGAATTCTGTTCCTTCATGCAGCGGTCCAGATAGGCCTGGGCCTCCTGTGCCTTCTCCGCGTCCGGCAGATAGAGGGGATTGCTGCCGATGAGCTTCGTAAGTTCCCCGCGATCCCTGGAGAGCAGGTCTTCTGCCGAAGCATCCAGGGCCACCGGCCCAATGGCGCGGCTGTAGGTAAGGAAGGAGACGCCAAGCTGTGCTAAAAGCTTGCAGGCAACAGCCCCTGCCGCCACCCGGCCGATGGTCTCCCGGCCGGAGGAGCGCCCCCCGCCCCGGTAGTCCCGGAAGCCATACTTGGCGTCAAAGGTGTAGTCGGCGTGGCCCGGGCGGTAGTAGCTGGCAATCTCGCTGTAATCCTTCGACTGCTGGTTCTTGTTGTATACAGCCATGCTGATGGGCGTCCCGGTGGTCTTGCCTTCAAACACGCCGGAAAGGATCGTCACAGCATCCTCCTCCCTGCGGGGGGTGGAATAGCGGGACTGCCCCGGTTTCCTGCGGTTTAAGAAAATCTGAATGTCCTCCTCTGTCAAGGGAAGGCCTGCCGGGCAGCCGTCCACCACCACGCCGATGCCGGCGCCGTGGGACTCGCCCCAGGTTGTGATTTTAAAATGTGTGCCAAGTGTGGAACCTGCCATAATAAATACCTCAATGGAAGTCGCGTCTATGTGTGTAGTTACTTCGTATAATTATCAAAATACCCCTGTATGTACACAATGGGCGTCCCCTTGTCGCCGCTGCCGGAGCAAAGGTCGCACAAAGAACCGATCAGGTCCGGCAGATGCCGGGGAGTGGTGCCCTCGGAGGCCATCTGGCCCTTCAGGTTGCCGTCCTTCTCGTGGATCTTTTCAGAGATAGCCTTCTTAAGCTCCTCACCGGAGAGATCCGCGAATTCATTGTCGGCCAGATATTTCAGCTTCAGTTCATTGGGGGTTCCTTCCAGACCGCTGGTGTAGCCGGGGGAAACCACCGGATCGGCCAGCTCCCAGATCTTGCCCACCGGATCCTTGAAAGCGCCGTCTCCGTATACCATCACCTCCATCTGATGGCCGGTGCGTTCCTTCAAGAGGGCCTGCACCCGCTCCACAAAGGGCTGGCAGTTGTTGGGGAACAGCTTCACCGTATCCTCCGTGGCCTTGTTGGAACCCAAAAGTCCGCAGAAATCATTGTAGCCGCTGCCGTTTACGGGGGCGGTTAAGAGATCGTCCATGCCAAAGACCGTTTCCGCCCCGGCCTTCTTTAAGAGACGCTTGGTGCGGGCCCGGGTATGGATGTCACAGCAGAGCACATCCTTCGTATAGTCCAGGATGGCGTCAGCCTTGTTGGCAAAGATAATTTCGCATTCGCAGCCGCAGCCGGTAATCAGCGTCTTGTAGTAATCCACATAATCTACGCCGGTAAAGGGATGCAGGATATGGCCGAACAGCTCCCGGTACCTGGCTTCTGTAAGCACATCCGTATAGGGATCCACGCCCTTCTCATCTAAGAGGTCCACGTCAAACAGATGGTTTCCCACCTCATCCGAAGGATAGGAGAGCATCAGCGTAATCTTTTTCACGCCCTTGGCAATCCCCCTTAGACAGATGGCAAAACGGTTCCGGCTTAAGATGGGGAAAATCACCCCGATATGCCCGGAGGGGAATTTGGCCGCCACATCGGCAGCAATAGCATCCACGCCGGCATAGTTGCCCTGGGCTCTGGCCAGGATGGATTCGGTAACAGCCACCACATCCTTCTCGCCGATGGTGATCTGCTCCTGTTCAATGCAGTTTACAATGCAGTCGGTAACGATCCGGGCCAGGTCGTCTCCTTCACGGATAATGGGGGCCCGTACGCCCCGTACAACGGTTCCGGTTGTTCTTTCCATATGCGTCTCCAATCCGCCTTACGGCTTAAAAATTTTCTTTCCTGCTTCAAGAATAACCCTGGTGTAAAGAATTCGCCGTTCCTGTAAAAATGGAAGCGATTCCGCAGAAAATTGTACTATAATCGGGGAAAGAAGTCAAGAGCCGCGTTGGCAGCCGGGGGCTTTATCCCCAAAGCAGCCAGCGGCAGAATGCATGATGCGGCGTGATATTTTGGATACTTTCGTAAAATATACCATTTTCCCATGGAAAATGATTACGTTATAATAAAATTGGCATATACCAGCAGTTTATGCCAAAGAACGACAGATGGAAAAAAGTCGTTCAACAATCATAGGGGGAGGGATAATAAAATGGAATATTTCAGAGAACTGTGTTTCCGGAATCTGACGGTTGGGAAAAAATTTATGGCCAGCCTGATCCTGTTTTTGATACTTCCATTATCTTTCATTCTGGTATGGCTGAATCAGAGCCTGTTGGGCCGCATCAATGAACAGAATCTGAAAACGAATCTTGCGATCCTAAAACAAACCAAGATGCCGATCGATGCCATGATCCAGGACCTGATTTACGTATCGCTTCAGGTGATCGGAAATGACGATCTGCAGCGTTACCTGGGAGAAGATAGCCGGGAGGAGAACCGGGAGTTTTTGGAAAGGGCCCGTTACACGATGGCACAGCTTACCGAGAGCAAGGATCACATAACGAGGCTTTCTGTTTTTGACGGGGAGAATTTATTTTTGCAGAGCGGCGCATATCTTGAGCAGGAGGATACGGTGTGTATTCCCAGGGCAGCCATGCAAAAGGGCAGGCCTTACTGGATGCCGGCGGCCCTTGAATCGGATTATGTGTCTGCAGGAAACCGTATTTATGAGGTGGCTATGGTAAGAGCCGTGAACAATATCCACCGGATGGATGATATATTGGGCTATGTAAGGCTGAATGTGGACGAAAAATATCTGTGTTCTTTGTACAGCGGCATCTGGGAGGAGGGGACGCTGGAGCTGTTTATTGTAAATGGAGACGGAGAGGTGGTGTCCGCGGTACATAAGGAGCTCCTAAACTCCAGTATTGCAGGGGAAGACTATTACCCCTTTCTGGCCCCAAACCGGGAGGGCTGGCTAAAGCTGGAGGCGGACAGAATCCTGAGCTTTTATTATATTGATGCCACAGACTGGTATGTTATAAAGATTGACGAGGGGGCCAGCCTGCGTGTGGGAACCATGCAGAACGCCATCGGGGTGCTGTGCCTGCTCTTGATCCTTCTGTTTGGCATTGTGTTTTCCTGCATCCAGAAAAAGTATATCATTACGCCGGTAAAGCTTCTCTCCCAGGATGTAAGCCGTTTTCGGGAGGGACAGTACCGTGTCTGCCAGTATACGGCTTCGAAGGATGAAATCGGGATGCTGAACCGTTCCTTTATTGAGATGGGGCAATGCATGGAAGAACTGATTGAACGGGTTTATAAAAGCCAGTTGCGGGAAAAGGAGGCCCAGCTCCGTTATCTGCAGTCCCAGATCAATCCGCACTTTTTGTATAATACCTTAGATTCCATCCGGTGGATGGCGATCAAGGAAAAGCAGTACGAACTGGCGGGGCAGATTGAGGCATTGGCGAATCTGTTTCGCCATGCGCTGAACCAGGGAAAGGAAATGACGACGGTACAGGATGAGACCGCACACTTAAAGGATTACCTGCTGATCCAGAAAAATAAGTTTGGAGACAGGCTGACCACGGAGATCCGGATGGAGGAACGGACAGCGGGATATCCCGTATTGAACCTGATTCTGCAGCCGTTGGTGGAAAATGCCATTGTACATGGCCTCCGGGATAAGCTGGGTCCGGGGTATATCCGGGTGTCGATCCATGTTCAGGAGAACTGTCTGGTATATGAGGTGGAGGATAACGGGCTTGGGACAGATGAAAAGACTGTCCAGGATATGCTTGACTTAGAGGAGGGCACCTGTCATGCATTAGCCCTTGGAAATATCAACAGAAGAATCAAATATAAATATGGAGAAAGCTATGGGGTTACCTTCCAAAGCCGTGTAGGAGCCGGTACAAAGATAACGGTAAGGATGCCATATGAGGAGGAAACAGATGAAGCTATTGATTGCGGATGATGAGATGCAGATACGAACCGGGCTGGCGCAGGGGATTGAATGGGCAGCGTTAGGGATCCGGGAGGTATTTACGGCGGAAAACGGGATAGAAGCACTGGAATTAAGCAGAAAGGAAAAGCCGGAGATCGTGCTTACCGATATCCAGATGCCCGGACTTAGCGGTTTGGATCTGGGGAGGCAGATCCGGAAAAGCTACCAGCCGGTGGCCATTATTATTCTCAGTGGATATTCGGAGTTTGTCTATGCCCGGGAGGCCATAGAGATCGGGGCCTTTGATTATTTGTTGAAGCCCATTAACATCCAGCATCTGCTGGAACGTGTGCAAAGGGCCATGGATACGGTGGAAAAAGAAAAAATGCTGTCCTGTCATAGCAGAATCGCCAGACAGGCCCAGCGTATGCAGACTATAGAGGGGCTGATCCGGCTTCCGGCAAAGCTTAAGGGCCAGGATTATGAAAAAATGAAATCCTGTGTGAAGCTTGATTTCCAAAAAGAAATGCTTGCGGTCCTGTGTGCGGCGGATACGGCAGATCCGGAGCGGGGAGAGCAGGCCGGAGAGCTTCTTTTGCAGCTTCTGCAAAAAGAAATGTCGTCCCTGCGGGGAAGCGTTTTGTTCCAGAGGCAGGGAACGCTGTATTTTATGGCGGAGGTCTTCACAGAAGCGGAATACCGGAGAAAGCTGGATGGAATGGTAAGGATGTTTGAGGAGATCAACCAGATCCTGCGGCAGCAGCTTGCGGTTACGGCAACCTGTGCGGTAAGCAGAAGCGCTTTTGGAGAAGAACTGCCGCTGCTGTTTGAGGAATGCCGGCAGCTTATCAGGCACCGTATGTACCTGGGAGGAGGGAGAGTCATTCTGTCGGATCCCGGGCTCTTAGGAGAGCGTCTGATGGTGAGCCCGGTGGATCCCGGGCTGATCCGAAACCATATTGCAAAATTTGACTACGGGTTTATGGGACAATATCTGGAGGGCATATTCGCAGAATTAAGGCAGATGAAGGCTACCTCAACGGACTTTATAAAAGGAATCTGCCTGGAGCTGAAAAATATGCTGTTGAATGTAGTTTCGGAACGGGGAATGGATGTTTATAGTATCCTGAAACAGAATGAGATGCTGTTGAATGACATTCCGGATTACTGCTTTCTGGAGGAGTATCATGCCTGGATCGATAACCTGTACTATCTGATTTTAAATGGGATGGCCCAGGTGACCGGCGCTCAGCACAGCAGGGCGGTAATCCAGTCCATTGACTATATTTCCCATCATTATGCCGGAGACGTGAAACTGGAGGACATGGCGGAATACGTGCACAAGTCAAAAAATTATTTCAGTTATCTGTTCAAGAAGGAAACAGGGATGTCCTTTGTAGAATACCTGAACCATGTGCGGATTGAACAGGCCAAGATTTTATTGGATTCCACGGATAAAATGACCTATGAGATCTGCGAGCAGGTAGGATATAAGGATTACAAGTATTTTTCTTCGGTGTTCAAAAAGGCGGCAGGGCTGTCACCAAGCCAATATCGGAAAAGAGGGGAATCGTAATAATTTGGATATTATCGTTCTTTTGCCCACTGTCAGAAATTACCGTATGTCACTATAATGATTCTATCATCAATTTGAAGGAGGAGAAAGAAATGAAGATGAAGCTAGTGAGCGCGATGCTGTGTGTTGCCATGTCGGCAATGGTGCTGGCCGGATGTGGGGGAAAACAGGATCCGCCGGCGTCAAAGCAGGAGGAAACGGGGAACGGGAAAGATTCTGCCAACACGGATGAAACAGATGGGAGCAAGGACCAGGAGGAATCTGGCGGCGGCAGCGGTGATGTAAAAACCATTAAGTTTTACGGAAAGGTGATTGAATACACCTCCGGCCCCATGATGACAGACGCTCTGGAGGAGCAGTTCCGTGGGATTTACAATATTGACGCAATCCAGGTAGACTGGTCTAACATGGATAAGGTGATCCGAACAGGAATTGCCAGCGGGGATCCCTGTGATATTTACAATTATGAGCTGCAAAAACTGATGGCTAATTTTTCTGATATGGCGGTGGATTTAAAGCCCTACCTGGAGGAGGATCCAGAGTGGAAGGGGCAATTCCGGGAGAGCGATATTGATGCCTGTACCACAGCGGACGGCAGGGTTCTCTGCCTTCCCTGGGAAACAAATTTTTCGGTGATCCTGGCGAATAAAGCGAAGCTTCAGGAGATCGGTGTTGAGATCCCCGAGGAATGGACCTTTGAGGAATTCCAGACGGTGTGCCAGAAAATCCAGGATGCCGGCCTGTTTCCCTTTGCCAATGCCAGCGACCTGAATCGGGCTGACTGGATCTGGCGGAATGCCATGCTGTCCGAGGTATGTACCGCCGGGATCTACGATGCCTATACCAGAGGAGAAGTTCCACTGAATGGGGAGGAATCCGTAAGGGCACTGGAAAATACAAAAGCTCTGTATGATAAGGGATACATGTATCCGGGGGATGGGGCGGTAACCGTAAAGAGCGATGAGGTGCGGGCAGCATTTTATCAGGGGAAGGTTTTGATGATGTCCGAGATCGCGGCTGGCGCAAAGAGTGTGGCGGATGAGGCAGATTTTGAAGTGGTGGCAGTTCCATGGCCTTCCTCCAATACCCAGCCTGCCATTTTAGGTGGAATGAATGTCCTGTTTATTCCCCAGAATTGTGGAGATATTGACGCGGCAGTGGAGGTCTTAAAGGCTTATACGAGCAAGGACATCGCAAATATCCATGCCGCCCAGGGGTATATTCCGGTGAACGTGCAGGTAGAGATCAGTGATCCTTTTGCAAAATCTGTTCTGGATCAGGCCAAGGCATTAAAGACACCGGAAGGACCTGCCACAGCAGAGATGAATGAATATCGTGCCAACCAGTTGATGCCGGATCTGATTTTAAACGGTGGCGTTGAGGTTGCAGCAGAGGCAATGGAGTCTCTTCGGGGAACCGAATAAGGAATAGACAGGCAAGGGCTGCCAAAAGGGCAGCCCTTTTAAAAAGGAGGCGAGGCCGTGAAACGAAAAAAAAGCTGCATAAGCTGGACCGGAATCGCATTTCTGGCGCCGGCTCTGGCATTTATCGTCGTCTGTAATGTGATCCCCTTTGTATGGAACTTTGTCCTGTCCTTTCAGGAGTGGGATGGATTTCATGAGGCACAGTTTGCAGGATTTGCGAATTATCTGGCCATATGGAAGGATACACTGGTACAGAAAAGCCTGTTGAATTCGATCATCTATGCGGTGTGCTCAACGGCAGGCGGGGTATTGCTGGGACTTTTCCTGGCAACGTTGATCTTTAAGCTGGGAGGTAAGGAGGGATCCTTCTTCCGGCTGGTATTGTATAGTCCGGCTATGCTGCCGACAGCCGTAGTCGGTATGATGTTCGTATTTTTTTATAATCCGGAAATGGGGCTTTTGAATCAGTTCCTTAAGGCGGTCGGGCTTGGGGATCTGACGAATGTATGGCTGCAGAGCAAAAGCACAGCCATGGCATGTATTATATTTGTAGCGATATGGAAGTGTACGGGATCGGTGATGATGCTCTGCTTTGCGGCAATGCAGACGATTCCGGGAACCCTCTATGAATCCGGGAAGCTGGACGGGGCGTCCTTTGGAAAACAAATGCGGCATATCACCTACCCGCTGATAAAGCCCATGATCCTGCTCTCGGCCATCAACACACTGGGCAGTCAGTACAAAAGCTATGATCTGATCTTTACAATGACCCAGGGGGGACCGGGAAATCTGACCTCCACCGTCCCAATCTACATGACGAAAACCGCTTTTAATTTTGGAAAATTCGGAAATGCAGCATCGGTTGGCGTTGTGTTTACCTTTGTGGTGGCGGTCAGTATTATTCTGGTGCGTACATTGTTAAAGGGGGAAGAATATGAATTGTAAAAAAAGGAACGGCAGAAGAACCACAGGGAAGAAGGAGCGGAGATTGAACTGGGCATTCCGTGTGGTCTTGATTCTGTTTGTGGCAATAACGATTTATCCCATGCTTTTCGTTTTTTTAACATCATTGAAGTCAACCAATGAGTTTTATAAAAATATCTGGCTCTGGCCGTCTTCTATTGAGTGGGAAAATTATCAATATGCCTGGTCGATTGCCCAGATTGGCTCTTATTTTGGGACAAGCGTAATTGTAGTTACAATTACGGTCCTGGCAACCCTGGTGCTTTCCTCCCTGGCCGGATATGCCCTGGCGAAGCTGAAGGTGCCCAGGGCGGACCTTTTAACGCTTTTGATTTTCCTGATTACCATGCTGCCCTCAGAATCCATCTTGATGCCCATGTACCTTATGGTAAGCAGGCTGAAGCTTGCCGGGACATATCTGTCTCTGATTATTCCCTATATTGGCTGGGGGCTTGCGCTGGCAATTTATATTTACCGGAATTTCTTTAAAACAGTGCCGATGGAGATCATGGAAGCGGCGCGGCTGGACGGCTGCAGTGAGACAAAAACCTTTGCCAGGGTGGTGCTGCCGATGATGCTGCCGGCGACAGCCACCAATGCCATTTTTCTGTTCCTGGGCTGGTGGGGGGAGATGCTCTGGGCATCCGTGGATCTGTCAACCTCCAAGCTGAAAACGCTTCCGCTGGGAATCACGGCCTTTATCCAGAGTGCCGGGACCAACTGGGGGCCGTTATGTGCAGCCAGCTGCATCATTTTACTGCCGGTGATTCTGTTTTTTTTGCTG
>CATJBQ010000104.1 GCA_949738465.1 uncultured Lachnospiraceae bacterium | reverse complement strand
TCATCCATATGCCACAGATTGTCTTCTCCCTGGGGTCCATACATGGCTGTATAACTGCCCTCCAGGGAATAAAAATAATCCGCCAGCCGTACCGCGATCTCCGGGTATTTACAGTTGCTGGTCACTACAAACCACTCCGGCCAGCAGGTCTCCGTCTGCTGATTGGTCCAGGTGCAGTTGCCAAGCTCATCCGACAGAGGAGGCACCACTACATATTCCTCCGCCCGCCCCGCGCTGATATACCGGGTAGGATCATTTGTCACAAAACACCCCACTGTGGAAACCGCACCGTCTACCTTCTGTCCGATATCCGTCATAGACTGGTTATAAAAATCCTTTCCAATCAGCCCTTCCTGGTACAGATCCCGATAATAGGTAAGCGCACGCCGGTAGTTTTCTTCCACCGGGGCAAAATGCACCGTGCCATCCTCCGCAAGATACCATTTATCCTCATAGACAGAGATACCAAAGGGGCCATACAGACCGGTGGGCAGATCCTCCTGAAGCTCTAAGGGCACCTCATCCTGGACGCCATTTCCATTGGGATCATTATCCCGGAAGGATTTTAATACCTCCTTCCATTCTGCTGTGGTTGTGGGCATCGCCAGCCCCAGATTGTCCAGCCAGGTCTGGTTGATATACAGCGCACCCGCAAACCGTCCGGTTGCGTTGCTTCCCGAATTCTCATCATTTGTCGTCATCGTGGGCAGCATATAGATCTGGTTGTCATAACCGGTACAAAGGTATTCTGTCAGCGGCTGCTCTGCAAACATCTGCACAATATTTTTTCCATATTTTTCAATATACGGTGTCAGATCCTGTACCTTTCCTTCCTCCACATAATCCCAGTAGAAGGAATATCCCAAAGGCGCCATCCCCATCAGGATATCCGGCATATTGCCACTGGCAAACGCCAGTGTGGCCTGATTGTTCACCTCCCAGCCGCCGGCAACCGACAGCCATTCGATCTCCACGTTCATCTCATCCTTCATCCACTGGTTGATGGCCAGATTCTCATAATCACAAATTCCGCCGCTGTCATCCTTCACCATCACCGTCAGCTTTACCGGCTCCTTTGCAATGGGAAATCCTGTCTCATAGCAGTTATTTTCCACTGCGGCCGTATTTTCCCCGCCATCACCGCCATCCTTTGTTCCGGCTCCTTCATCGCCGCCGCTGCAGCCGCTAAATGCCGCCGCCAGTGTCAGCGCTGCCAATCCCAATGCTGCAATTTTCTTCTTCCTCATTTCTTCTCCTCCTTTTTCTCCTGCTTCTGCTTCTTTCGCCGTTTCACGATAACCGCAATCATGACAATGACTGCCAGAAGGATTACCACCGCCAGGGCCACGCAGATCCATAGCAGGGAGGATCCTGTCTGTCCGGCTGCCTCCTTCTGCCCAGGTACGCCCTGGTCTTCTCCCTCCGTAGCTTGCTCCTCATCCCCCGCTGCTTCCTCCTCTTCCGCATTCTGGGACGCTAAGCTCCCCAGCTTCCGGACCGGCTTATCGGAGGCCTTTGGCTCTGTCCGCTCCGGCTCCGGCTCTGCCGCCGTCCCGCCTTCTGCGGCTCCCTCCAGCTCTGTAAGCTTCAAATGTTCAAAGGCGAATTGCTGTAAGCCTCCCACCCTCAGGTAGCTGTTCCCTGCATTCTCTCCAATATGCTTCTGCATCTCCTTCGTCAGATCCACCTCCCCCAATGCCATACCGTCAAAAACCACGAAGGTTCCCATCAGCTTCTCTTCAAAGGAAATGGTGTGCACCCTTTCAAAATCGAAATCCGGTATCTCAATCAGTACCGTTGAGATGGGATGCTGATACAGGCAAAAAGCCATGCTGCCATCCGTATGCTGTTCTAACAGGAACTCGATCCGGCCGGCCTCCTGGTTCTCCTCATAGGTGTAGTCATACAGCCACTTCGAATCATTGGGTTCCGGGTAGATCGCCAGATATGCCCAGGTCTGGTCATAAAACTCATTAAACGGATGTGCCTCAAACTTAAAAGAAATCTCCGTCTTCATCAGGTCGAAGGGCGCCTCATAATCCAGACAGGAGGAATCCACGTCCCCCTTCCCGTATATGAAATAACCTTCCTCATCGCTCCCATACTTCTCCACCAGGCCAAAGGTAGTCGCCCAATCCTCCAACGCTGCCTGTACCGGCTGTCCCGTCATCAGGAAGGCCGCCGTCCCCAAAGCCATAAGCGAAGTCAGATACCGTATTTTTTTCCTCCAATTTTTCATACCTTCCTCTCCTTCTCGTCCCCACATTTTGTTAGATTTGTATAGTATTTTTCTTATATTGTATCATTTTCCCGTCTCTTTTTACACTTCCATTGTTTGGAACATTTCTACGATTGTTGGCTTATCGCCTCTGCCCCGTCCAATTTCAGTCGCGGAAAGCCACGCTGCCCGGGTGGCTGATCTTCACCTGGCTGTGATCCAGTCCACAGCCTTCAAACACAATATTCTCACAGGCAAATTCCGGCTTCGTCCCATCCGCAGCGCTGGTCTCCACCGCGATCATATACTCGGGACTCACGAAGCTGACCGATGGATCCGGAGCGCCGATCCGCCGGAAGTCACAATGTCGGAAAGTAATATTTTCCGGAATCGGGCCCTCCACGAAGGGCAGGGTATCCACCCACGCAAACATGGTATCCAGCCGGCAGTCCTCCATCAGCAGAGGCGTCCGAAACCGGTAGGTTCCGTTGAGATAACAGCCCCGGATCACAGAATCCGGCTGGCAAAGGCTGTTGACCCCCACGGAAGCCCCGGTTCCTGCCATAGGAAGGGGATTTGCCAGCTCGATCCGATTCACCGGCCCGTTCTGCTTTACAACTCTGCGAATCCGGTTCTTTCCCAGCTTCTTCCCATGTACTTCATCGTAAAAGTTAAGCTCGTCCCCTTCCTTCAAGGCCATCCAGTAGGTTCCCTGAAACTCCGGACAGTACAGATTGACCTCCCGGTCCGAAAAAATCCGGTCCACCTTCATCATGGTGCAGGACAGATTAAAAATATCGTCGTGCATCTTCTCAAACCGACAGTTTTCAATGAGGAAGCGGCACCGGTTTTCCTTCAGATGGACGCCGTCCCGCCAGCCGGTCATGGCCCCGTTCGTTCCCGGCTCCGGCGTGATATTCACATTGCGCATCAGAAACTGCCCGTAATTGTACCGCATATGGAAACCAAAATGCCCGTAGGCCCACATATCCAGATTTTCCAGCTCCAGATTCTCCGTATGTGTCACAATAAAAGCCCCGTAATCCTCCTGTGCCCAGCCGGGTGTCGGCATCAGAAAATCCAGCCCCATCCGCTCCATGTAGTCCAGCTTCCAGTCCACCCCGTCCTTATTTTCCAAATAAACCCGGTATGTATAATTCTCCCCCGAAATCCGCTCCACCCTGGAAAAAAATAGATGCATCCGGTTATAATCGGTATAAGGAAGACCGAAGCAGGCCGCATGAGGCGCCTGGTATTCCTCGATCCCCAGGTCACGGCCACTGTGAATCTCCATCGTCAGCTTCTCCCGGTCCACTTTCTTCACCTGGCAGATCTCATAAAGGGGAACCGCGTTCTTGAACCGGAACCCCTCCATGCGGATGTTCCTGCACTCATTGATATTCACATACGTGTGAAGCCCCGCCTGCACATCCAGGATCAGGGTTGTCTCTTCCCCCTTCAGCGTCAGGTCTTCCATTTTCTGCAAATCAATGGCAGCCGCATGGCCCTGCCCATCCCGAAAAAGGTAGGACGCTCCTTTTTCAAAAATAAGCGTGCAGGGTTCCGAAAGCTCCGCAATCTTACGAAGCGCCCTGGCTACGGCCGGTGCATCGTCCGTCACCCCATCCCCCGCCACGCCAAATCCGCTTACCCTCAACTCCTTCATTCTATGTTTTCTCCTCCTATCCCAAGCCCTTATTAACGGCTGACATTCTGCCTGTTTCGGCTGACCTTATCATACATAAACTTCCCCCAAAATGAAATACTTTAGAGGAACTTCAAAAACAATGATGTATTAGTTTACAACTTTGGTCATAATTGACATTTTCGCTTTTCAAGAGAATTTTTCTTTGATATAATTTGTAAAAGATTTCGAAAGAGGACAGGACTATGGCGAACAAAGATTTCTATGAACAAAAACTGGATTTTAATATGGATTTTCAGGAAATAAAGTTTATCAGTTCGGAACATGCGCCGGAGCATGGGATTCTTGTGACTCCTACCGAGCCTTATCCGGTGGAAAACATTCCCAATATCTCCTATTATCTTCCTGATGATACCTCCACCAGGCTTCCCTTTTTTGCCACGGTAGCCGGACATTTTCTGGTGGGGCCCAATTTTTTTACCCGGCGTCAGGGGCTGTTTGGCTATCAGTGTATCCTGACCCTCAACGGAAGCTGCACCATGGAGATTGCGGGGAAGAAGCCCTTTGAATGCACGGAAGGCTCCCTGCTGATCTTAGACTGCAGGACAAAGCATTATTATCATACCGGAGAAGGCCGTACCTGGCAGTACAAGCATTTTCATTTCGGCACCTACTGTGCGCCTTATCTGGTGGAACAGACACTGGGGCTGGTACAGACCCAGGGCTCTGATATTGAAGCTACCATCGATAATATCTTCCGGGCCATCAGCCAGCAAAGACCCCGGGCGCCCTATCTCATTTCCGACATGATCTCCCATATCCTGACGGAGGTGGTCTTTTTGCAGATGGATGCTCCTGCTTTGAGCGCCCATGCTGACATCCTGGAAAAAGCCGCCCTGTATCTTCGTGAACATTTTAACGAAAATATCAATGTAGGAGATCTGGCTGCCAACCACTTTATGTCTAAATATTATTTTATCAAGCTGTTTACGGACTACTATGGGATCTCCCCCTATGCCTATCTGATCAATTACCGGATCCAGAAGGCCAAGATCTGTCTGTTTATGAATATGTCCATCGCGGAGACTGCCGCTGCCTGCGGCTTTGGAAATATGAATAACCTGCTACAGATAAAAGAAAGAAATCACATTAGATGGATTTTACTCTAACATGATTTCTTTCTCTTTACAAGTACTCTTTCGAAATATATGAATTTCTGTAACATATTGACAAAAAATTGTCATTCTTTTCGCGGCGAAGTACTTCCAGCCCTTGATTTTACAGCGGTTTACGTGTCAAAACACGATCACTCCAGCCACTTCAGATATTCGTCATAGCTCTCCTGCTTGATGCGGATCAGATCATCCACGCCCAGCTTCTTCATATTAGCTATATAAGCGTCCCACTCATTTTCCAGGCTGGCTTCGCCCATCAGGAACTTCTTCCGCCAGGTATAATCATCGATATCCGGCGAAACGGCATTCCATTTCTTCATATTCTCCAATGACATCTTGGCCTTGGGCAGGGAATTCTTGTTCATCACCGGGAAGTAGGCCTCGATCATAGCCTCCTTATTCCGGCGGTCGATCTGCTCCCTGGCGCTCAGCTTGCTCTCATCGGTCTCCTCATAGGCTGCCTCCGCAAAGGCCACACTCCGGTAATGGGGGACCGAATAGCTGGGGGTAAACTCATATTTTTTGATTTCCTTATTTTCCGGATCCGTAAAGACCACCTTGCCGTCCTCGTTAAAATACCACAGATTGTCCTCCCCCTGGGGGCCGTACAGCGCAGTGTAGCTTCCCTCCGTGGAATAAAAATAATCGGCCATGCGTACCGCGATCTCCGGATACTTACAATTGCTGGTCACCACGAACCACTCCGGCCAGATGGATTCCACCTCCTGGTTGGTCCAGGTACAGTTGCCCTGTTCATCCGTCAAAGGCGGTACCACCACATATTCCTCTGCCCGCTCCGTGCTCAGCTTATCCGCTACTCCATCCGTCACGAAGCAGCCCACCGTGGAGATCGGCCCCTCGATCTTCTGCATAATATCCCCAATGCTCTGATCATAAAAATCCTTGCCAATCAACCCTTCCTGGTACAGATCCCGGTAATAGGTCAGCGCCCGGCGGTATCCATCCTCCACCGGTGCAAAATGCACCTGCCCGCTGTCGTCCAGATACCATTTATCCTCATAGATCGGGATCCCAAACGCCCCGTAAAGCCCGGTGGGCAGATCCTGCTGCAGATCCAGGGGGATCTCGTCCGCAATTCCGTTGCCATTGGGATCGTTGGCCTGGAAGGATTTTAATACCTCCTTAAACTCTGCCGTGGTGGTTGGCATACTAAGTCCCAGATTATCCAGCCAGGTCTGGTTGATGTACAACGCCCCCGCCAGACGCCCTGGGTCATTCTCATAGCTTCTGACCATGGGCAGCATATACAGCCCGTCGTCATACCCGGTGCACAGGTATTCCGCCTGTGGGAAATCCTTGAACATTTGAATGATATTTTTCCCGTATTTTGCCACATAGGGCTTTAGATCCTGCACCTTGCCCTCCAGGATATAATCCCAGTAAAACTCGTATCCTAAGGGCGCCATACCCATCATGATATCCGGCATATTGCCGCTGGAGAAGGCAAGGGCCGCCTGCTGGTTCACCTCCATGCCTCCCGGCGCCACCAGCCATTCCACCTCTACATTCATCTCATCCTTCATCCACTTTGTGATGGGAGCCTGGTCCCAGTCGATCCCAGAACCGCTGCTGTCATCCTTCACCATAATGGTAAACTTCACCGGATCCTTGGCAATGGGAAATCCCGTCTCATAGCAGTTATTTTCCACGGCGGCATCGGAATTCACCTGCTTTTCATCGTCTCCCCCGCCACTGCTGCAGCCCATTGCTCCCGCCAGGGCCGCCGCCGACAAAAGCACTGCCAGACCCTTCCTCCATATCTTCTTCATATCCAATTTCCTCCTCCTATTCTTCCGGCTTGATGCTGAAATACTCCTGCCCGTCCTTCACAAAGGACACATAAGCCGTGTTCCCCATAAAATCGATCAGCTCCGGATCAATCTCACAATCCTCAAATAAAATATCCTCTGCGTAAAAATGCGGCTGCACCCCGGAGCCAATGTTACAGGTGGTTCCCAACTGCATCATATACTTCTCGCTCATGTAGCTCACCTTGGGATCCGGCGCCTTCAGGGAATGGAAGACACAGTTCTTGAAGGTGATATCCCTTGGCAGCGGCCCCTCCACCCAGGGGATGTTATCGATCCAGGCATACAAGGTATCCAGCGTACAGTTTTCGATCAGGATCGGCGTCCGGAACCGATAGGTTCCCCGGATGGTACAGTTGCGGATCACCGAATCCGGCTGCCCCAGGGAATCCACGTACACTGCCGTCCCGTATCCGTTTAAGTCCAGCGGATCCTCCACGATCACATGGTTGATGGGGCCGTTCTGCTCCACCACCTCCTTGATCCTGGTGCGTCCCACAAAAGCGCCGGTGGCCTCGTTGGCCAGCGTGATCATGTCTCCCGCCTCCAGGGGCATATAATAAGTGCCCTCAAATTCTGGACAGAACATATTAAATTCCGTCGGCGACATCACATCATCCACATAGAGATAGGTGGTGGAAAGGTTAAACACGTCGTCATTGGCCTTTTCCAGCAGACAGTCCTCGATGGTGAACTTGCATCGGTTCTCCTTCAGATGGAAAATATCCACCTGGGAGGCCCAGGCATCGTTCTCCCCCGACTCTGTGGTCACATTGCAGTTCTGAATGTGAAATTCCCCATAATTGTTCCGCATATGGAATACGAAGGCGGTAGCCATCCAGACATTGACATCCTTCATCGTAAAATTCTCCGTATTGGTAACAATGATGGAGCCAGAACCATCATCCAACTGGCCTCTGTCCCAGTAAGGAATCCCCAGCATCAAGGGCAACTGGTACTCTTCAAGAAACGCCATTTTGGTCCGAACATCGTCCCAGTCCTGGAAATACACCCGGTACTTCTGTGCCCCGGCATCCAGAACTTCAATCCGGTCGACATACATATGGCTGCGGTTTACCCCCTCCGTATAAGGCAGGGCAAATTCCGTCCGGTTATCCGGCGTCCAGGTCTCGGTAATCTCCAGGCTGAGCTCTGTGGTAACATCCACATAGGGCGGATCTGTCTGGTTTACATAATTGACTGCCCCCGCTCCTTCCTCCTCTGTTCCCGGATGAAACACATCCACCGTGGACATCGTATACCATGGATGGGAAAATTTAAAATTAAATCCCTCCAGTGCGATATTTTCCGAAAAATCCGAATTAAAATACCGGCGCAGCTTTCCGCTCTTATCCATCAAGATCGTCGTATTATCCCCCGCAGGGTCAGATTTTTATAACGACTGATCTCAAAAATCGCCGTCTCTCCATACATGTCCTTAAAATAATAGGACTTGTCCTTCTCGAACTCGATCACCACCGGCGTATCGTTCTGTCCCTTCATCTTGGCCATATCCAGCACGCTGTCAATAGCCGCAGAATCATCGGTAACTCCATCGCCAACCGCCCCGTAATCCGAAACCTTTAAAACCACCACTTCTGCCTGTTCTCCTTCCTCAGCTTCTCCCTGACTGTCCTCCCCTTCGGAAGGTTCCCCGGCATCGCCGCAGCCCGTAAGGGCTGCCTGCGATACCAAAGCCAGCGCCAGCATCAGCGCTGCTGCTCGAATCTTCTTTTTCATCCTACACCTCGTTATTTCAAATATATGCTCTTACTCCAGACGGATCTGGGAGCACTCCATAATGCCGGTATCATTGCCCACCCGCACGTAAGCGCTGCCGCCGGACAGCCGGTTCACGGCCCGGGTGATCCAGGTGGTAACCACCTCGTCGTCCCCATCCATGGCCACGGCCTCGATCATACGGTCGTCAATGGCAAAATAGTACTTTCCTCTGTGCTGGATAAAGCCAAAGGTATGGGCTTTGCTAAAATCAAAATCCCGCAGATGCACCAGCATCAGCTCCTTCTCCCCATCCCACAGGGACAGCCGCAGATGATCGTCATCCTGGCGTCCTAAGATAAAGCTCATCATGTTGTGGTCATTGCCAATCCCCAGCAGAAGATCCACCAGAGCAGAGGGCGTATCCCCGATGGTAATAGCCACCCAGTTTCCATCCTCCGGCCGGAACTGGATATTCACCTTATCCCGCTGCACATCAAAGGTTTCGTTCAGGCCAGCCACACCGGTGCCGGACAAGGCCAGGCCGCTGCCCGTCATGGAAGCGCTCACATCGCCCCTGGTCAGTACCCCCGGTACCACGAAGGCCTCGTTGACAAATGCAATCCCGCCCCATTGGATTCCCATTGCCTGATCGTTCAGGAAACGGAGATACGCCTGGCCATTCTGACTGTGGAGGAAGCTGGACAGGGCATTGGTCACATAACCGCCATCCTTATCCTGATCCGGCCACTCCAGAAGATCGCCATCCAGCGCCAGATAATACTTCCCGTTCTTCTCCACAAAGCGGAACTTGTGTGATACGTCAAAGTTGAAGCTGCGCACCACCCCGATCAGCCGCTCTGCCGGGCCGTCCGGCGTATTCCCATACAGGGAGATCCGAAGATCCCGGTCATTCTGGCGCCCCAGGATTAGGGAGATCCCATGGAACTCTCCTTCCGGTGTCACCAGCCCCGGCATCCGGGCATCCCCAACGGTGGCCTGATCGCTTAAGGTAATGCTGGCCCAGCCGCCGTCTGCCGGCTTAAACTGCATCTCGATGCTGTTCTGGCGAAGATCCACCAGATTCTTCCAGGAAGCATACCCGTTCCCGCTAAAGGAGAGGGCATCGCCGCTTCCGCTCATCTCGTAGCCAACCACGCTCCAGTTGGAATCCTCCCAGCCGCCCTGGGGCGTATCTGCAAACTGCACCTTATGGAAACGGTAATCATCATAGCATCCGCTGAACCGATACCGAACACCAGTTTCTGATGCAAGCATCGCACCTGCCACCTCATTGAGCTGGCGGCTGCGGATCACCTCGCCGTCAAACACCACGTACCAGTTTCCGTGCTCGTTGGTAAAGGTCAAAGCATGGGTTCCATTAAAATCAAAGTTCTCGTAGGTCTTCAGGTTGAAAATGTACTGCCCTTCCCAAACCTGCAGGCAGAAGTTCTCACCCTTCCGTTCGAAAATGAACACCGTTCCCCGGTTCTCCTTCATTTCCTCCAAGCTGGGCAGCAGGGGCATTCCCATATTTTCCGCCAGAGCCAGGGTATTCCACATCCCGTCCTCAATGGACAGTGCAAAATGCACCGTGGTATCCGCCGCCTTCCTGGGGTGCCGGTAATAAGCCGTCAGGTATTCCTTCCCCTGAATATCATAGCCGCTGTCTGCATCGCCCGTTACCGTAACGCCGTTCATCTTCACCCAGTCCGCGTCGGTGGCATCCACCGCTTTCTCCAGGAAATGGATGTTTTTCACGGTCAACACCGTATCATCGGCGCTGTTGGGTGCAAAGGACACCACCGTTTTTCCTGCTGACTTCTCCGACATGGTTTTTACAAAGGTATCATACGTGACGCTTGTCGCCACATCCCCGGTCAGGGTGATGCCGTCAATGGCAGGCACCCACCGGTCGGAGTGCTTCAAAAATTCAAAGGTATGAATCTTATTAAAATCAAAGTAGTCCAGCTTATGATAATTGTATAAGCCGCCAAAGCCGTCCACATCCAGGCCGTAGAAGACCAGGCTGCCGTCCGTGGCCCGCTCCAGCACCAGATTGATCCGCTCCTCTGTGCCATTTTCAAAGCTTCCCTTCTCACTGGCCAGTTGCAGAATCACATTCTTCCCCGGAGCCAGCTCTGACAGATCGAACTTCATCTGCAGCCGGGAGGCGTCGATGGCTGCCTCGTAGCTGGTGCCGTTATCCACAAAATAGAGTCCGGTAAAATCGATCCGCCAGCCGTTAGCCGGAGTTCCCGTCAATGTGGTGGTCTCGCCAGGCGTCCAGCCCGTCAGGTCTCCTAAGGATACCAGATCCTTTTGAATAAAACGGATATTTTTTACCGTAAGGACGCTGTCATCCGCACTGTTGGGTGCAAAGGACACCACCGTTTTCTTCCCAAGCTGCTGGAACATCGTCTTCACAAAAGCGTCATATCCCTGATTGGCCGCCTTATCCCCGGACAACACCAGCCCGTCGATGGCTGGCTGCCATCTGCTGTTTTTCAGCAGAAACTCAAAGGTATGATCCTTACTAAAATCAAAATTCTCGATCTCATGGTAATTATACAGGCCGCCAAAGCCCTCCGTATCCATCCCATAAAAGATCAGCTTCCCATTGGCTCCCCGCTCCAGGACAAAATTCACCCGGGTGGGCGTTCCCGTTTCAAAGCTTCCTCTGGCGCTCCCCAACTGCAGGATCACACTTTTTCCCACCAGCAGATCCGCCAGATTGAAGTTCACCTGAAGCCTTGCCGCATCCAGGTCCGCATCATAGCTGCTCCCGTTGGCCTCAAAATACAGGCCGGTAAAATCAAGTCGCCAGCCGTCTTTGGGATTCCCCGTAAGGGCAGAGGTGACGCCAGGCGTCCAGCCCGTCAAGTCCCCGGAGGTTACCAGAGGCTTCTCCTCAAACCGGATATTTTTGATTACCAAAAGGTCCCGGGAAATCAGCCCGTCATTGGGTGCAAAGGAGATCGTTGTTTTCCCCGCCTTGGACAGGCCCACCGTAAAAGCATCGTACCCGTCGTTGGCCGCCGGATCCCCCGCCTGGATCACACCGTCGATAGCCGGAAGCCACTTGCCGTTCCGCTGGAGGAATTCAAACACATGGTCTGCCTCAAAATCAAAATTCTCAATCCTGTGGTAGTTGTACAGGCCGCCAAAGCCTGCCACATCAAATCCGTAAAAGATCAGGCTTCCGTCCCCGGGCTTCTCCAGCACAAAGTTTACTCTGGTATCTGCGCCGTTTCCAAATTCGCCCTTGGCATCGGCCGTCTGCAGGAAGATGCTCTTTCCATCCGCAAGCTCCGATAAATTAAAATGTACCTTAAGTCTCGTCACATCCAGCTCTGATGCATAGCTTGCGCCATTGTTCACAAAGCTGGGCCCATAAAACCCCAGTCTCCAGCCATCCGCCGGATTGCCGGCAAGATCCGAGGTCAGGCCCGGCGTCCAGCCCTTAAGATCCCCGGAAACCACCAGCTCCTTCTCTTCAAAATTGATATTCTGGATCACCAGGCTCTCAGTGGCATCCAACCCGTCGTTGGGCACAAAGGTCACCACCGTATGGCCCGTATCCGCAAGGGCCCGCACAACCTGATCGTAACCCTCGTTCAGAGAGGGATCCTTGACAAGGATCTCACCATCCAGGGCCGGCAGCCACTGGCTGTTCCTCTGGAGGAATTCGAAGGTGTGGTCCTTTTCAAAATCAAAGCCCTCGATCATATGATCGTTATAGGGCGCCTGGTTGAGGCCGTAAAAGAACAGGCCGTTTTCCCTCCGCTCCAGCACAAAGTTCAACCGGGTATCTCCTTCTACACTATAGTTATCCCTGGCATCCGCAAGCTGCAGGAAAATGCTTTTCCCCACCGGCAGTTTTGACAGATTGAACTTCACCTTCTGCAGGGTCGCCTTCCTCTCGGCCGTATAGCTGGAACCGTTGCCCGGGAAGCTGGCTCCGTGGAACTCCAGCCTCCAGCCATCCGCCGGGGTTCCGGTGATCGTGGAGGTATCGCCAGGCGTCCAGCCCTTAAGATCCCCGGAGGTAATGAGGTCCTTCCCCTCAATCTGGATATTCTTTATTACCATGGTCTCAGTGGCATCCAGTCCGTCGTTGGGCACAAAGGTCACCGTCATCTGCCCTGTCTCAGACAGCGCCCGCACAAAGCTGTCATAGCTGCCATTTAAGGAGGGATCCTTCACCAGGATCTTCCCATCCAGAGCCGGCAGCCACTGGCTGTTCTTCTGGAGGAACTCCAGGGTATGGATCTTTTCAAAATCAAAGCCCTCGATCATGTGTTCGTTGTATCCGACCCCGTTGTTGAAGCCATAAATATACAGGCCGTTTTCCTTCCGCTCCAGCACGAAATTCAACCGGGTATCTCCTTCCACACTATAATCCCCCCTGACATCCGCAAGCTGCAGGAAAATGCTTTTTCCCATCGGCAGTCCGGCCAGATTGAACCTTACCTTCCCCTGGGTTACATCTACCTGGGAGGTGTAGCTGGAGCCGTTGTCCGGAAAGCTGGCCCCGTAGAATCCCAGCGCCCAGCCCTCTGCGAAAGTTCCGGTGATCGTGGAGGTATTGCCGATCGTCCAGCCAGTGAGGTCATTTGGGTCGGGATCGGTGGCGGCGGTGAAGCTGACGCGCCGAATATTGACTCCCGCATTCCACGGCGTGAAGGTTACTCTGGTCCTTCCGGCAGAATTCCTCATCAAAGCATCTACAGCAGCATTGATCTGTGAGCCTTCCAGCGCTGCCTCCCCATCGATGGCAAATACCCACTTCCCATCCTTTTTACAGAATCCATATTGATGGCTTCCGGCAAGATCCACTTCCCTTGTAACTTCTTCAAAGGACACGCCGTCTTTATTAAAGTATATCAGCTTCAGGGAGGTATCCCCAGCCTTCGTCACTAAAAAATACAGGACATTGCTTCCCCCACTGGGGAAATTCGTCTGCTGGTCTCCAAATCCCAGAACAAATTCTGCGTCTACAGTCGCTTCTGACAGGTCCAGATCCATCCGCAGCTTTGAAATATCCACAGCCGCGTCATAGGATGTGGTATTTCCATCATAATTCAGACCCCAGAAGCTGAGCCGCCAGCCGTCCTGGGGATTCCCGGTAATGGTAGCCGGGGCGCCTGGGTTCCATGCGGATAGATCGTCCGCATGCTCCTGAAAATGAAGATTCTTAATATTGGACACTCCACCCCAGGGTATAAAAGTCACTTTCGTCTTACCGGCAGAGCTGGCAGCCATTTCCTCGATATATGTGCCAAATATTTCATGTCCATATGCAGCTTTCCCATCAATCGCAAATTTCCAGGTTCCGTTGATCTTCATAAGCCCATAGGTATGGTCTGCTGCTAAATCAATCTCCCTGGTCTCCGTATGCAGCCATTGCTGGTTTTTAAAATACTGCATCTCCAGAAAGTTTCCTTCCTTTCTGGAAAAGAGAATATAGAGCGCATTGGCGTCAGCATCCTGGAATCCGTTCTGCCGGTCTCCAAGCCCCAAAATAAAATTATTTCCTGGGGCCGTATCTGACAGATCAAAATTCAATCTTAACTTCGAAATATCAATATCGGCCCCATACGCCGGTTCCCCGCCGCCCCAGAAGCTAAGATTCCATCCACTCTCCTGATCTCCAGTCAATGTCGATGCATTTCCGGGTGCCCATCCTTCCGGAATCTCCGGAACATCATCCTTTATGTCATCTGTACTCGAAAAATGAATGCTCCCAATTGTAAGATTTTGTTCCAATACATTTGGCAGAAAAGAGATTCTGGTGTGTTCTGATGCATCGGCTGCCATAGCTGACACAAACTCTTTATAAGCATCCTTCACATCCACCACTTCCCCGTCCATGGTGAATCCCCAATTCCCGTTTTCTCCAATCTCCTTAAAACCATATGTGTGACTGACCGTTGCGTCAACCTCCTGGGCGCCGTCCACTTTTCCTACAAATGTTTCATTTTTGTAGAGCTCTATGACATAAGATGCATCACTATTTTTTGTAAAAACAAAATACAATACATGGCATCCCGTATCCGGAAACCCTTCCTGCTTATCTCCCACTCCCAGGATGAAATTACATCCAGTGGGAAATGCAGACAGGTCAAAACTCCATTGCAGCTTCGAGGCAGCAATATCCGTCTCATATGCAAGCGCATTCTCCTGGGTGGCTCCCCCAGTAAAATTATGAATACTCCACCCATCCGCCGGATTCCCGCTTAGCTTCGTCTCATCCGCCCGCGTCCACCCTGTCAGGTCATTGCCAGTTTCCGCCAAAACCGGGTACATATCCGTATAGGGTCCCGAAAGCGACAACAGCAATACAACTGTCAATACCAGAGATACTACTCTTTTGAATCTCCTCATAAATTACAACCTCCTTTTTTTAATCTCCCAGCGCATCCGCCCCGTCCAAATAAGAAAAATCCGGGGACGATACGCCAAGGCAACCACGCAGTCCTGCCGCGAAGTATATCGTTTACCTAAAATATAACAAGAAAGTCCAAAAACAGCCATATTCATTGTTGCAAAATTACTAGCAATTGTTGCCTTTCGTAGAGAAAATGCATCAAAAAAGGACACAGAATTCTCCATGTCCTTATTATCTGTGATACCTGCCATCTGCAGTCAATTTATGATCGCCGTACACATATCTGCTTCCCCATCCTTTCTGTGCTAATCCTTCGCCTTCACCAGCTCCGTAGCATTGATATGCCTCGTAATCATTCATTGTTGCTGTCTTTTATCAAGCAGATTTTCTGATTTCTGGAATGAATGCGCTCCGGTTCTAAATATTGAACTTTTCCTCCGGCAATCAATTCCTTGATGGCCTTACTAATCGTTCCGGTTAGTTTCGCGTATCCCATGGCCAATGCAAGTTCACTCGCCGAAAGACTACCTTTACTTTCCAAAGCATCGTATGGGTAGTTGTATATCCGCACCGCTTCCGCCTGTCCAGAAACTTTCGTCACTTTCCCTTAATAACATAGTTTTTGATATAGCCCAAAGCATCCCTCAACTGGCGATCCAGCGGGCCTGTAAATACTTTTTCCGTCATACCAATCCCCGTCGGATCGGGCTTCCATATCAGAAGAATCTCTCAAAAGTGCAACAATCGACACATTTACCGCAACTTCTCCTATTGAGTTCTTAAGGACCCCCCGTTAAAATGAAGGTAATATCGAAAAAGAGGAGGTTTTTTTATGAAATGGAAAAAAATGAAAGCATTCTGCAATGTTCTGATCTCCGCTTTCCTGTTGGCCGGCGCACTCTTTCCCGCCCTCACCACCCAGGCTTCCGGAAACTGCGAAGAATGGTATGCAAGGCTGGGGCTGATCGATAAAACCGGCGATAATGAAAATGGCTATACCATCGGAAGCCGCGGAGACAGCGGACCCTCCCTGGTGCGGCTGGAGGAACCGTTGGATATCCTTTCCACCGAGATCCGGTTTTCCTTCAAAGCATACCCCACGGACGGCGTATCTGACGAGGTCTGGGCGTACATGTCCTTCGGCCGGGATTTCAAAGACAAGACGCTTCTGCACAGCACGGAAGAAAACCGGGAAGCAGGCTGTGTGGAGCTGATTCTCTGGCAGCGGGCCGGAGGCGGCTTCAATCTTTCCCTGTTTAACGATTATGAAAATGCCGTCATTGCCATAGATGAATTTGATTTCGATGCGGTGCATACCCTGGCCTTTTCCCAGAAATCAGTAGGCATCTACCTTGTCTTTGACGGCGTTCCCTACACGACCCTGGATTTCACCACAGCCCTTGAGAAGCATATTGGGGAAAACGCCGGCAGTACGTATCTGGCCCTGGGCGGTATGGACGGCTATGAATTCTCCAATCTGCAGATTATTCCCGGTGAAAATATCACCGATGGAAATGTCCCAAATGCTTCCGCAAAGGGTTCAAAGCTTGGAGATATGGATGTTTCGGATAAGCAGGCAGAGCCGGCGCCGGCATCCTCCAAAAGCTTTCTTTCCCCCTTCGCCCTGGCTTTGATGGGCGGAATTGCCGCAGCGCTCCTTCTGGCCATCGGGTTTATATTCCTCCTGGCCAGACGCCGGAAAAAGCAGGCCGTTTCCCCGGCAGATACGCCCGGGAAGCCGTGAGGAAACACTCCACAGATGTCCTTGGGGCCGAAATGAAACATCACCGCAACAGAACCGCCTGCCGGCATCCTCTCGACACCGGCAGGCGGTTTTCTATGCGCACGGGCACCCAAAGGAAGATTGTCAGCAGAGCTGACAGGTGCCCGGCGCGGCGAGCAGGGGAAAATCTTCCCTACTCGATTCCGGCCTGCTGCCTCTTTACTTCCACACGGCCCTTCGCCGGAATCCGGATACGCCTGCCATCCACCAACAGTTCTCCGGTTCCCGGGGAATGATTCTCAACCACAGCCCGCTCCTGATCCAGCGCCACGCAGATCTCCCCCTCCGGCACCGGCACCTTTCCGCTGATCTGTCTGCCCCCGATAAGATGGGGCTCTACCACAAACTGCTCATAGCCTGCGGTCACTGGACGCACCCCCAGATAGTATTTTCCCAAAAGCAGCACCGGACCGGCTCCCCATGCATGACAGAAACTGACGCCGTATTTCAAGCCATACATATGGGCATGCTGTATCCCTGTATTTTTCGGATCATATTTTTCCCAGAAGCTGGTACATCCAAGCTTCAGCATACCGCCCCAATAGGATTTCATATAACTTTCTGCCTCCTGAAACAGCCCTGCCTCACAAAAGGCCAGCAGCTCATAAAATTTCATATAGGGCGTGGTAATCTCATAGACCGCGTCATTGCAAAGCACGGAACGTATCACGCGCTGTGTCTTTTCCTGATCCAGGCAGCCAAAAAGAATCGCAAAAATATTGGCATACCGGGTCACATAAGCGTCTGGAGACGCCGCAGGGCCATGGGTAAAGCAGCCCCTTTCCTCGCTCCAGAACACAGCAAAAACCTGTTCCAGCAAAGACCGGTGCATTCCCTCGTAGCGCTCCTGCTCCTTTTGCCGCCCCAGCACTCCCGCAACCTGGCCCAAAGCTTTCAACGCATACGCAAACAGCAGTTGGATAAAGGAAAGATCCCCCTTATTCATATCCGGAATATCTGCCCAGTCAATAAATACCCAGTCGGTGGGCTTTGCCATTAGAAATCCCCGGCTGTCCGTCTGGGGCAGACAAAATTCCTCCATCAAGGTACAGGCCGCCGGGTACATTTCCTCCATAAACTCCTGATCCGCCGTATACAGATAATACTGCCAGAGGCTGATGAACCAGTACAGCGTATAGTCCTGGATCGTATTAAAATGTGTGATCACAGGATCCTTTCCCCGGATCAGGCGCATGGTGCGTTTACAGACATCGTTATCAAAAAAGGAATAATAATTCATCAGATAGCTCTGGGATGCATCCCCGCTCCATACCCAGCGGTCCCGCTTGATCCCATCTAAGAAAAACTCTCTCGTGGTCAGATGCATGGTCCGGATGGCCACCTCGTAAATCTGATTCATCAGGGGATCCTCCGACTGGAAGGCCCCCTTATTTTTCACCGGAAGATACTCATAATCTGCATGCAGGCGCCCCAGTGTAATTCCCGGCACATCGGGTATATACAGATACCGGAAGGCCTGGGACCTGGGAATGTAAAAGGAATCCATCCCTTCCTCCACAGAAACGCATTCGAAAATGCAGCAATTTTCCGTATCAAGGGCCTCCTCCCTGGATTCTCCAAAAAAAACCGTCAATGTCCCGCTGCCCGACACCTCTCCCTTCACAAAGGCCATGGTCTCCCTGCCAAAATCATACAGACGGCCATGTTCTAAGAGCGTGATCTTCTCCGGCTCAATGGGCGACCGCTCCAGCCGGAAGGTTGTGGGAGGCTTCTCCGGATCTGTAAAATTCCAGCACCCTGCCTTCTTCCAGCGCAGATGATCGCTGGTAACCTGCCAGCTTGCATCGGTCTCCACCCCCGGACAGTTAATATAAATCGACGGCAACAGCTCCCGGCTGAACACATAGACCCAGATGACATGCTTTCCCTTCGGCACCAGCACCCCCTCCCTGGGATCATAATGGGAATACCAGTCATAGTCCAGCATCACACACTGGGTACCGGTACTGTAAATCCGGATACGCTGATCCTCCTTTAACTCCACCTCCTTGCTGAACCTGACATTATTATAAAAATTCTCCACACGCCAGTTGGGGGTAATTACGATCCCCCGTTCCATCCGTGCAGCCGACACGCCAAGCCCTAAAAAAAATTCAAAATCCCCCGGATACCATATCCATTGCGCCATAGCTTTCTTCTCCCTTTCTTTCATTTGGCTTTTTAGCTTGATTATAGCAATGAATGGTCCTTTAATAAATGTTTCCCCCTTGATATCGCAGTTATTGACTAATTTCCAGCAACTTTTGCACTATTTTTTTGACTTTTATTTATGGATACAGGATGCAGAATCTGGTACAATACTTAAGGAAGAAAAGAAACCCGGAGCAACAGGAGAGATTACCTATGATTCCAATTTGGCGGGAAAAAGAAAAAATCAAATTTAATATGGATTTTTTGGAAATCGGTTTTATGACCTACGAGAATAATTTCGAGGAGCTGGACTGTTATCCGGAAAAAGCCTTATCCAAGATCATCCCTTATGAGCCCGACAACATCGCCATGTCCCTGCCTTTCTATCTGACGGTGGCCGGGCATTTCCGTGTGGGCGACCAGCATTTCACCCAGCGGGAGGGACGCCTTGGCTACCAGTGCATCCTCACCGTAGACGGCAGCGCTGTTGTGGAGCTTAAAAACGGCGAAACCTTGGAATGCCAAAAGGGCAGCGTCCTGATCCTGGACTGCATCCCTTTCCACCGCTACTATCCCGGCGTTACAGGCTTCTGGGAATACAAGCATTTTCACTTTTGCGCCCCCTCCGGGCAGGCGCTGCCCTTTCATGCACTGGGGCTGACCAACAGCAGCGCCTCGATTACGGAACTATTCGACGTGATTTTTCATGCCCTTAACCAGAGCCAGCCCCTGTCCTCTTACGTAATCTCCAATGCGATCTCCGGGATCCTCACGGAGATCATGAGCATCCGCCTTCATCAGGCAACCAGGCAGCCCCACCAGGATAAACTGGAACGCGCCGCCGAATACCTGCGGATGAATTATAATTCCAAGATCAACATTGACGACCTTGCCCGGGATCTGTTCTTGTCCCGCTATTATTTCATCCGGCTGTTCAAGAGCTACTTTGGCGTATCGCCCTACCGTTATCTGACCACCTATCGCATCAGCAAGGCCAAGGAGCTTCTGCTGCTAAACCTAACGGTGGACGAGGTCGCGCAAAGCTGCGGTTTTGAGAACTCCAATAACTTAAGCCGGGTCTTCAAGAAAAATGTAGGTCTGCCTCCCACGGATTTTAAGAAGAAATATGGCAGTTCCAATTACGACGACGGCGAATAAATACGCCTGGGAACTGCCCTTCTCCCTTATTCCGGCCGGTCAAAAGCTCCTCAGGCGCGGGCTATTCCGGCCGCGATTGCCCTGATCTCGTCCAGGGACAGCCTGGGGACGCATCCGGCAATCTCTTCCGCTGATAATTTTCCTGATTTTAATAAACTCTTTACCGTGTGGACTGCTTCTCTTCTCGCTGATTTTTCAATCTTTTCTACCTTTTGCGTTGCCTTTTTAATTGCTTCTGCTGCCGCCTCCTCAGCTTTCCTGGTCGCTTCCGCCGCCGCTTTCTCCGCTGTCTCCTTCCGGATCTGGTTAATCTCTGGCTCCATAAGCTCCAACATTGCCTGGCACATCTCTTTTCCGCCTCCTCTTAACTCTCTTATCGTCTCCCAGTTTGCCCGGGTGCATACCTCTAAAACCGCATCTGCAAGCTCCCGGTCATACTTCCCGCTGATCCCCTGGATCTGCTCCCAG
>CATJBQ010000103.1 GCA_949738465.1 uncultured Lachnospiraceae bacterium | reverse complement strand
AGCGCAATGTGAAGGTTCTCTCCAATATGATGGTGGATCTGCGTCATTTTGTAGATGTGGAGCCCAGATCCGTGGGCATTACGGAGCTTGTGTATTATCCGAAGCTGGCCGAGATCCTTGCGGAGAACAGTGACCCCGAGGATATCAAGGAAGCGGTCCGCAGAAGCGTTCATGAGTTGATTCCGAAGCATATTACCAAGGAGGATATTCTGGCCTCCATTAATTATAATATGCATCTGGAGTACGGTCTTGGCAACGACGACGATATCGATCACCTTGGCAACCGCCGGATCCGTGCGGTGGGCGAGCTTTTGCAGAACCAGTACCGGATCGGCCTTTCAAGGATGGAGCGTGTGGTGCGGGAGCGTATGACCACCCAGGATCTGGAGGGGATTTCGCCCCAGAGCCTGATTAACATCAAGCCGGTGACGGCGGCGGTGAAGGAATTTTTCGGATCTTCCCAGCTCTCCCAGTTTATGGACCAGAATAACCCGTTGGGGGAACTGACCCACAAGAGACGTCTGTCTGCCTTAGGCCCTGGTGGTCTGTCCAGAGACCGTGCCGGATTTGAGGTGCGTGACGTACACTATTCCCATTATGGAAGAATGTGCCCTATAGAGACGCCGGAAGGACCTAACATCGGATTGATCAACTCCCTTGCTACCTATGCAAGGATTAACGAATATGGATTTGTGGAGGCGCCTTATCGTAAGATTGATAAGTCGGATCCCAAGAATCCGCGCGTCACGGACGAAGTGGTTTATATGACGGCGGATGAGGAAGATAACTATCATGTGGCCCAGGCAAACGAGCAGTTGGATGAGAACGGGCATTTTGTCCGGAACAGCGTATCCGGCCGTTACCGGGAGGAGACCCAGGAATACGAGAAGGGAATGTTCGACTATATGGACGTATCCCCCAAGATGGTATTCTCTGTGGCGACCGCATTGATTCCTTTCCTGGAAAATGACGACGCCAACCGTGCGCTGATGGGTTCCAACATGCAGCGTCAGGCGGTACCGCTTCTGACAACGGAAGCGCCTGTGGTGGGAACGGGAATGGAGATTAAGACTGCCGTGGACTCCGGTGTCTGCGTGGTGGCCAAAAAGGCCGGCGTTGTGGAGCGATCCGTTTCCAATGAGATTATGATTAAAAATGAGGACGGGGGCAGAGACGTTTATAAGCTGACCAAGTTTTCCCGCAGTAACCAGTCCAACTGCTATAACCAGCGGCCGGTGGTATTTAAGGGAGACAAGGTGGAGGCAGGCCAGGTAATTGCAGACGGGCCGTCCACGTCCAACGGCGAGATTGCCCTTGGAAAGAACCCGCTGATCGGATTTATGACCTGGGAGGGTTATAATTACGAGGACGCGGTATTGTTAAGCGAGAGACTGGTGCAGGACGATGTATACACGTCCGTGCATATTGAGGAATATGAGGCGGAGGCCCGCGATACGAAGCTGGGACCGGAAGAAATCACCCGGGATGTGCCCGGCGTGGGCGACGATGCCCTGAAGGATCTGGATGAACGCGGAATTATCCGTATTGGAGCGGAGGTCCGTGCCGGCGATATCCTGGTGGGGAAGGTAACCCCCAAGGGTGAGACGGAGCTGACGGCAGAGGAGCGTCTGCTGCGGGCAATTTTTGGGGAGAAGGCCCGCGAGGTGCGGGATACTTCCTTGAAGGTACCCCACGGTGAGTATGGAATCGTGGTGGATGCCAAGGTATTTACCAGAGATAACGGCGATGAGCTGTCTCCGGGTGTAAATCAGGCGGTACGTATTTACATTGCCCAGAAGAGAAAGATTTCCGTGGGTGATAAGATGGCGGGCCGTCATGGAAATAAGGGTGTTGTTTCCCGGGTACTGCCGGTGGAGGATATGCCGTTCCTCCCCAACGGACGTCCCCTGGATATCGTACTGAATCCCCTGGGCGTGCCGTCGCGTATGAATATCGGGCAGGTGTTGGAGATCCACTTAAGCCTTGCGGCCAAGGCGCTGGGCTTTAACATTGCGACGCCTGTATTTGATGGCGCCAACGAGGACGATATTATGGATACTCTGGACCTGGCAAATGATTATGTGAATCTGCCCTGGGAGGAGTTTGAGAAGAAGCATGGAGAGGAGCTGCTGCCGGAGGTGATGCAGTATCTGTCCGACAACCGGGAGCACAGAAAGGTATGGAAGGGTGTACCCCTGTCCCGGGACGGTAAGGTGAGACTCCGCGATGGCCGTACCGGAGAATTCTTCGACAGCCCCGTAACCATTGGCCACATGCATTATCTGAAGCTGCACCATCTGGTGGACGACAAGATCCATGCCCGTTCCACCGGCCCGTATTCGCTGGTGACGCAGCAGCCGCTGGGAGGAAAAGCACAGTTCGGCGGACAGCGTTTCGGCGAGATGGAGGTGTGGGCCCTGGAGGCATATGGAGCTGCTTATACCCTGCAGGAGATTCTGACGGTGAAGTCGGATGATGTTGTGGGACGTGTGAAGACCTATGAGGCGATCATCAAGGGCGACAATATTTCGGAACCGGGTGTGCCGGAATCCTTCAAGGTGCTTTTGAAGGAGCTGCAGTCCTTGGGCCTGGATGTAAAGGTGCTCAAGGAGGATATGACCGAAGTGGAGATCATGGAGACCAGCGAGTATGGCGATACCGATCTGAATTCCATTATTGCAGGCGACCGCAATTTTGCCTTTGATGATGACGAATCCTTTGGAAGCTTAGGCTTCAGCAAACAGGAGTTCGATGATGAGAACGAGGAACTTGTTGCAATTGATGAGGACGAGGAAGAAGACAGCTTCGACGACTTTGACGAGATTCTTGACGAAGAATAAAAGGAAGGAGTGTCAAAATGCCAGAAATGAACAACAAGGAAGCCTATGAGCCAATTACGTTTGACGCCATCAAGATTGGTTTGGCATCACCTGAAAAAATCAGGGAATGGTCCCGGGGCGAGGTAAAAAAACCGGAAACCATTAATTATAGAACATTGAAACCGGAAAAGGACGGCTTATTCTGCGAAAAGATTTTTGGACCCAGCAAGGACTGGGAGTGCCACTGCGGCAAGTACAAAAAGATTCGCTATAAAGGCGTTGTCTGCGACCGTTGCGGCGTTGAGATTACCAAGTCCAATGTCCGCCGGGAGCGTATGGGCCATATCGAGCTGGCAGCTCCGGTATCCCATATCTGGTATTTTAAAGGGATTCCCAGCCGCATGGGGCTGATCCTGGATCTGTCCCCCAGAACGCTGGAGAAGGTACTGTACTTTGCTTCCTATATTGTACTGGATAGGGGAAGTTCCGATCTTCAGGTGAAGCAGGTGTTGTCGGAGAGCGAGTACCAGGAGGCCAGGGAGAAGTATGGAAGCGGCTTTCGGGTAGGCATGGGGGCAGAGTCCATCAAGGAGCTTCTGTGCGCCATTGACCTGGAGAAGGATGCGGAGGAACTGAAACGGGGCTTAAAGGATGCCACCGGACAGAAGCGGGCCAGGATTATCAAGCGGCTGGAGGTTGTGGAGGCATTCCGTGGCTCCGGCAATAAGCCAGAGTGGATGATTATGGATGTGATTCCGGTGATTCCGCCGGATCTGCGTCCTATGGTACAGCTTGACGGCGGTCGTTTTGCCACCTCCGACTTAAATGACCTGTACCGCAGGATTATCAACCGGAACAACCGTCTCCGCAGACTGCTGGAGCTGGGGGCGCCGGATATCATTGTACGCAACGAGAAGCGTATGCTGCAGGAGGCGGTAGATGCGCTGATCGATAACGGCAGGCGGGGCCGTCCGGGAACGGGGCCCGGGAACCGTGCGTTGAAGTCCCTTTCGGATATGCTGAAAGGAAAGTCCGGGCGTTTCCGCCAGAACCTGCTGGGAAAACGTGTAGACTATTCCGGGCGTTCCGTTATCGTGGTGGGGCCTGAGCTGAAGATTTACCAGTGCGGTCTTCCCAAGGAAATGGCCATTGAGCTGTTTAAGCCCTTTGTAATGAAAGAACTGGTGTTCAACGGGACGGCTCACAATATTAAGAGCGCCAAGAAGATGGTGGAGCGTCTTCAGAACGAGGTGTGGGATGTGCTGGAGGAGGTAATCAAGGAGCATCCGGTGATGCTGAACCGTGCTCCCACTCTGCACAGACTGGGTATCCAGGCTTTTGAGCCCATCCTGGTAGAAGGTAAGGCTATTAAGCTGCATCCGCTTGTTTGTACGGCGTACAATGCGGACTTTGACGGCGACCAGATGGCGGTGCATCTTCCCTTGTCGGTGGAGGCCCAGGCAGAATGCCGTTTCCTGCTGCTTTCACCCAATAACCTGTTAAAACCTTCCGACGGCGGCCCGGTGGCGGTGCCTTCCCAGGATATGGTTCTGGGTATTTACTATCTGACCCAGGAGAGACCCGGGGCTTTGGGGGAAGGGAAATGCTTTAAGAATTTTAACGAGGCGCTGTTGGCCTATGAGAATAATGCCTTGACGCTGCATTCCCGCATCAAGGTGCGCCAGACCCGGACGAATGCGGAAGGCGAGAAGGTGACCGGATGGGTGGAATCCACCCTGGGCCGTTTCATTTTCAATGAGATTCTGCCCCAGGATCTGGGCTTTGTGGACCGGACGAACCCGGAGAACCTCTTTAAGCTGGAGGTAGATTTCCTGGTGGGCAAGAAGGGGCAGAAGCAGATTCTGGAAAAGGTTATCAATATCCATGGCGCCACCAAGACGGCGGAGGTATTGGATGATGTGAAGGCTATGGGGTATAAGTACTCCACCAGAGCGGCCCTTACGGTGTCCATTTCCGATATGACGGTTCCGGCCAAGAAGCCTGCGCTGATCCAGAATGCCCAGGATACGGTGGATAAGATCACGAGAAACTACAAACGTGGTCTGATTACCGAGGAGGAGCGTTATAAGGAGGTCGTTGAGACCTGGAAGGAGACGGATGATATCCTCACCAAGGAACTGCTGGACGGCCTGGATAAGTACAATAACATCTTTATGATGGCCGATTCCGGAGCTCGTGGTTCCGATAAACAGATCAAGCAGCTGGCCGGTATGCGTGGTTTGATGGCAGATACCACCGGGCGGACCATTGAGCTGCCCATCAAGTCCAACTTCCGTGAGGGACTGGACGTACTGGAATATTTCATGTCGGCACATGGAGCCCGTAAGGGTCTGTCCGACACGGCCCTTCGTACGGCGGACTCCGGATACCTGACCAGACGTCTGGTGGATGTGTCCCAGGAGCTGATCGTGCGTGAGTCGGATTGCTGTGAGGGCAGGGAAATCCCCGGCATGTACGTGAAAGCCTTCATGGACGGAAAGGAAGAGATTGAGAGCTTGCCGGATCGTATTACGGGAAGGTTTGCCTGTAATCATATCTGCGACAAGGACGGCAACGTGCTTGTGAAGGCCAACCATATGATTACGCCCCGGCGGGCGGCTCTGGTTATGGAGCAGGGCGTCGATGAGGAAGGTAAGCCCTACATGATGGAGAATGAACTAGGGGAGCTGGTGCCGGACCGTGCCCGGAAGGTAAAGATCCGTACCATTTTAACCTGCCGCTCCCATGTGGGCGTCTGCGCAAAGTGTTATGGCGCCAATATGGCGACCGGCCAGGCGGTACAAGTGGGAGAGGCTGTCGGTATTATTGCAGCCCAGTCCATCGGCGAGCCCGGTACGCAGTTGACCATGAGAACCTTCCATACCGGCGGTGTGGCCGGCGATGATATCACACAGGGTCTTCCCCGTGTGGAGGAGCTGGTTGAGGCCAGAAAACCCAAGGGACTTGCCATCATCACGGAATTTGGCGGTGTTGCCACCATTAAGGATACCAAGAAAAAGCGTGAGATCATCGTGACCAACGATGAGACCGGGGAGACGAAGGCGTATCTGATCCCCTACGGCTCCCGCATTAAGGTGGTGGATGGCGCCCTGTTAGAGGCCGGGGATGAATTGACCGAGGGTAGTGTGAATCCCCATGATATCCTCAAGATCAAGGGCGTGCGCGCCGTACAGGATTATATGATCCAGGAAGTGCAGCGTGTATACCGGCTGCAGGGTGTGGAGATCAACGATAAGCATATCGAAGTGATCGTGCGGCAGATGTTGAAGAAGATCCGCATTGAGAATAACGGAGATTCTGATTTCCTGCCGGGTACGCTGGTGGATATTCTGGAATTTGAGGATGCCAATGAGAAGCTGATCGAGGAAGGTCTTGAGCCGGCGGAAGGAAAGCAGGCAATGCTTGGTATTACCAAGGCGGCTCTGGCTACCAACTCCTTCCTGTCTGCAGCGTCCTTCCAGGAGACCACGAAGGTCCTGACGGAGGCTGCCATTAAGGGTAAGGTAGATCCGCTGATCGGTCTGAAGGAGAACGTGCTGATCGGTAAGCTGATTCCTGCTGGAACCGGTATGAAGCGCTACCGTGACATTAAGCTCAGCTCCGATATGAATGAGATGGACGACATCTATTTCGAAGATGATTTTGAGTATGATGGGGATGATTCCTTCGAGGATTTTTCGGAGGATGAATATTTGGAAGAGGACTTTGAATACGAGGAAGAGGAGGACGCCTTGGAGGAAGAGTTCTCGGAAGAGGAACTGGTAGAGGAAGTATAGAATGCTGTAAATCAGGGAATTCCCGGAGTGAAGTTTTACATTTTATATACAACTTCTCGATTATTTGAAAACAGCTTTTTGTTATTCTGGTTCCGAACCATACAAAAGGCTGTTTTCATTTTGAAACACCCCCATTTCAAACAACAGGAGAAAAGATATGAGCAGACGTATAGAGAGTCGAAGGATGCAGCGGGCCAGAAGGCGCAGACGCCGGCTGGTTGCAAAGATGGTGGTTGTGCTGGCGCTTTTTGTAGTCAGTATTACCGTCTGTGTGAAGCTGATATCAAAAGCGATCGCGGATTCGGATAAGGACAAGGATATTGCTGCGAATAACGGATCCTTTTCAGAGGAAGCGGGAACCTTGGCGGATGCGGACGAGAAAGAAAAGGAAGTGCCTCCCATGAAAGATCTGGAGCCGCCTGTGATCCAGGGCGTGGAGGAGCTGACCGTTCCGGCGGGAAGCCCCGTTTCCTATAAGAGGAATGTCACTGCAACGGATAACCGGGATGGAGAGGTGGCTGTGACGGTGGATGCCAGTCAGGTGGATCTCAATACGCTGGGCGATTACACGGTGGTATACAAGGCTAAGGACGCAGCCGGAAATGAGGCAGAGGTTTCCACCGTTGTCCATGTGGTAGAAGCCAGCGCCGATACGGCCACCGAGGATCAGGTGAATGCCAAGGCGGACGAGCTGTTAGCGCAGATCACTACGGCAGAAATGTCGGAGTATGAGAAGGCAGAGGCGATTTTTTTCTGGGTTCATGATAATGTGGCCTGGTCGGACCACAGCCCCAAGGACGGCTGGGTGTCCGGAGCCTATCGCGGCCTGGTGGAGAGAAAGGGCGACTGTTATGTTTATGCCATGACAGCCAAGTGCCTGCTGACCAGGGCCGGTATTAAAAATATGGATATTGAGAAGATTCCGACAGACGTGGAGCATTACTGGAACCTGATCGATCTGGGGGATGGCTGGTATCACTATGACACCACCAGAAGAAAGGACAAGCAATACTTTTTCTATACCAGCGATGAAGACCTGATGAATTATTCCAGAAGCCATGAGGACAGCCATAACTATGACCCTGCCCAGTATCCGGAAATCCAGTAGCTGTTCAGATGGAATAGATTTATAAAAGTGATTTACAAAACACGTGCGGAAGAACAGGAACAGAAAGAAAGTGGAGATATGAAAACTTTAGGCGTGATCGGGGGCTTGGGTCCGATGGCTACCGCGTTTTTTATGCAGATGGTGATTGAGATGACCGAGGCCAGGACGGATCAGCAGCATATTGAGATGTTGATTCACAATTGTCCTTCCATTCCGGACCGGACGAATTACATTCTGGGAAAAAGCCAGGAGGATCCGGGAGAGCCTATGGCGGTAATTGGGAAACAGCTCGCGAAACAGGGCGCGGATGTAATTGCCATTCCTTGTGTGACGGCAAATTATTTCTGGAGACAGTTGTCCCGGGAAATACCGGTTCCGATTATCAATACCATAGCGGAGACCGTGAACTATCTTAAGCAGCAACAGATTGAGTGTGTGGGCCTGATGGCTACAGACGGAACCGTACAAAGTGGCCTGTTTCAGCAGGCGCTGGCCCAGGCGGGAATTGAGATGGTCCGGCCGGGGGAAGACGGGCAGCGGGATGTCATGCATTTGATTTACCAGAATGTGAAGGCCACAAAGCCTGCAGAGATGGAGCGGTTCCTGCATGCATCCAGGGAACTGCATGAACAGGGGGCCCAGGTGATCCTCCTGGGATGCACGGAGCTGTCCATGATCCGCCGTGACGAGGAGATCGGGCCAGGGTACCTGGACGTGATGCAGGTGCTGGCCAAATCTTCCGTGGAGCGCTGCGGAACCTTAAAGGAGCAATACCAGAGCCTGATCACAGCCTGAGTCAAATAAAAAGGAACAAGCGGTAGAAAAAAAGAACAAGCGGTACGTTTGAGAAAGGAATGGAGCTTATGGAGAATCATGTGTTATCTTATCTGGATGCCATAGTAAAAAAGGCGCCGGATAAGATTGCTTATGCCAATGAGGCGGAGGGCTTTACGTTCCGTCAGGTTTATGAGCAGAGCCGTTCCATCGGAACATATCTTCATAAAAACGGATACTACCGGGAACCGGTGGTGGTATTCATGGATAAGCATCCCAAGACCATCCTGGCGTTTTTCGGGGTAATTGCGGGCGGATGCTTTTATGTGCCCATCGACGAGGAGATGCCGGCCAGCAGGATCGACCTGATCCTGAAAAACTGCAAAGCCCGGCTGATTATCTGCGATGAAAACACAAAAAAGAAAGCGGAGGACTTTGGCTTTGCGGGCGAGATCCGTCTGTATGATGAGATTTCCGGGACGCCGGAGGATGGGGAAGCTTTGGCGGCGATCCGGCGGGCAGCTCTTGATATCGACCCCATATACATTGTGTTTACCTCCGGGTCCACGGGCGTTCCCAAGGGAGTGACAGCCTGCCATCGGTCTGTAATCGATTACATTGAGCAGTTGTCGGAGGTGCTGGGCTTTAACGAGGATACGGTTTTTGCAAACCAGACGCCCCTGTATTTTGACGCCTGTCTGAAAGAAATCTATCCGACCCTGAAATTTGGCGCCACAACGTACCTTGTACCCAAGAGCCTGTTTTCATTTCCGGTGAAGCTGGTGGAGTTTTTGAACCAGTATAAGATCAACACCATCTGCTGGGTGGTGTCGGCGCTGACCATGATCTCTGCCTTCGGCACTTTTGAGACGGTAAAGCCGGAGTACCTCCATACCATCGCCTTTGGCAGTGAGGTATTCCCCATTAAGCAGTTCCGGATCTGGAAAAAAACGCTGCCGGAGGCGTCCTTTACCAATCTCTATGGTCCCACGGAGGGGACGGGGATGTGCTGCTTTTATCCCGTCCGGCGGGAGCTTGGGGACGAGGAACCGATCCCCATCGGCGGCCCCTTCCCCAACACGGAGATTCTGCTGCTGGATGAAGAAAATAAGAGGGCCCAGGAGGGGGAGATCTGCATCCGTGGTACTTCTGTGACACTGGGATACTACAACAATCCGGAAAAAACAGCGGAGTCTTTTGTACAGAACCCGTTAAACACGGCTTATCCGGAGATCATATACCGGACCGGGGATATCGGAAGGTATAATGAGCATGGAGAACTGGTGTTCGTATCCCGCCGGGATTATCAGATCAAGCATATGGGCCACCGCATTGAACTGGGAGAGATTGAGGCCAATGTGAATATGGTGGAGGGCGTCAATATGTGCGGCTGCGTTTATGATGACCGGAAGGGTAAGATTGTGCTGTACTATGTAGGCGACATTGCCGCCAAGGAGCTGGTGGCGCAGTTGAAGGAACGGCTGCCCCGCTATATGATTCCCAACCGGGTGGAGCTGAGAGAGCGGCTGCCCTTTACGGCCAACGGGAAGATTGACCGCAAATCTTTAAAGGAAATGCTGGGATAAGTAAAGTTTCCGGCCGGGAAAGACGATAAGAAAAAAGAATCGACCGATTGTCCCCAAAGGGGCAGAAGAAAGGAGATAGCAATGGAAGAGATAAGAAGCGGATTATTGGAAATTTTGGAGGAGCTCCATCCCGATGAGGATTTTGAGTCCTGTGATACCCTGGTGGACAGCAAGGTGCTGGACTCCTTTGACATTATCACACTGATCTCCGAGATCAACGATACTTTTGATGTGGTGATTTCCGCCGACAAGATCGTGCCGGAAAACTTTAACTCGGTGGACGCTCTGTGCGAGCTGGTCCACGACCTGATGGATGAGGACTAAACCGTGCTGTTTACATCATACGCATTTTTGCTTTTCCTGCTGATTGTCTTTGTGGTATACTATGGCGTACCGCAAAGATTCCAGTGGGTGGTACTGCTGGCGGCCAGCTATGTATTTTATTTTTTCAGCGGCGCCGGAAATCTGTGTTATATTATATTTACCACGGTTTCCACTTATCTGATTACCAGGAAGCTCCAGAAATGCAGGGATCTTCAGGAGGCATTTTTAAAGGAGCATAAAAAGGAGCTGTCCCGGGAGGAGCGGAAAAGCTACAAAGAGAAAGCCAAAAAGAGCCAGTGGAGATGGCTGCTGCTGTGCCTGATTTTGAATATCGGGATGCTGGCGGTAGTGAAATACACCAATTTTGCTATTTATAATATCAACGGCCTTCTGGGACTTACCGGAAGCAGCGCGCGCCTGACGTTTCTGGATATTGCGCTGCCTATGGGGATTTCTTTTTATGTGTTCCAGTCCATGGGATATGCCATTGACGTATACCGGGGAAAGTACCGGGCGGAGGAACATTTATTCCGGCTGGCTTTGTTTGTGTCCTTTTTTCCACAGTTGATCCAGGGACCCATCAGCCGGTTTGACAGCCTGGCGGCTTCTCTTTATGGCCCCCATCCTTTTTCGAAGGAAACGGTGGCGCTGGGCCTTCAACGGGTACTGTGGGGATTTTTCAAAAAGATGGTGATCGCGGACCGTCTGGTGGTGGCGGTTAACACTTTGATTGGCGATACCGAAGTTTATCATGGAGCATGGGTCTTTGTGGGAATGATGTTCTATGCTTTAGAACTGTATGCGGATTTTACCGGGGGCATCGACATTACCATCGGAATTGCCCAGGCGCTGGGGATCCAGGTGACGGAGAATTTTATCCGGCCCTATTTTTCCAAGAATATCAAGGAGTACTGGAATCGGTGGCATATCACCATGGGAAGCTGGTTTACGGACTATATTTTTTACCCGATTTCCGTCTGTCAGCCTATGCTTAAGCTCAGTAAATTCTCCCGGCGTCATCTGGGAGAACAGTTGGGAAAACGGGTGACCATTTACCTGTCCTCCTTTGTGGTGTGGTTTGCCACCGGAATCTGGCACGGGGCCAGTTGGAATTTCATTGTCTGGGGATTGGCCAATTATGTGGTCATTATGATTTCCCAGGAGCTGGAGCCCTGTTACCGCTGGTTTCACAGGAGGGTTCCGGTCAAAGGGACTTTTTATTGGAAATTATTTTCCGTGGTGCGCACGGTGCTTCTGATGAGCGCGCTGCGTACCTTTGACTGTTATCGGGACGTGCCTCTTACCTTCCGGATGTTTGGAACCATATTTACGGATTTCAACTGGGGCGAGCTGTTTAGCGGCAGGATGCTGGAGCTGGGGCTGGCCGGGGCGGATTTTGCCATTGTGGCGGTGGGCTTTCTGATGCTTCTGGGCGTCAGCCTGGTACAGCGCAGAGGCTCTGTCCGGGAACGGATCGGAGCGAAGCCCTATTGGGTGCGGTTTGGCGTGTGGTGCGGGCTGTTTTTGCTGGTCCTCCTGTGGGGAACCTACGGGATCGGCTACGATGCCAGCCAGTTTATCTATAACCAGTTTTAACCGCGAGAGGAAAAGGAACAGAGTAAGGGATGACGTGTATGAAATGGAAGGAATATCGGGCAGTCCGCACGGTACTGGCGGTTGCGGTCCTTTTTCTGGCGCTGTACCTGCTGCAGCGTCTGCTGATGCCAAAATACATGAGCGGCGTGGTGGAAGGGGCCATGGTGTCGGAATATTACGGGGAAGTGAAGGACCACGACGTGATTTTTATCGGGGACTGCGAATTATATGAAAATATTTCCCCCATGGTGTTGTGGGAGGAATACGGCATCAACAGCTATATCCGGGGAACGGCCCAGCAGTTGATCTGGCAGTCCTACTACCTGATGGAGGAGACGCTGGCCTATGAAAAACCGGATGTGATCGTGTTCAATGTCTTGTCGATGAAGTACAATGAACCACAAAAGGAAACATATAATCGCATGACTCTGGACGGAATGCGGTGGTCCAGGTCTAAGATCGGCAGTATCCGGGCGTCTATGCTGGAGGAGGAGAGCTTTGTGGACTATCTGTTCCCGCTTTTGCGCTACCACTCCAGGTGGAAGGAACTGACGGCAGAGGATTTTGCATATTTCTGGGACCGCGATCCGGTGACCCACAACGGGTATTACATGCGTGTGGATGCGCTTCCGGCGGAAAATGTGCCGGAGGGCAGGGTCCTTGCGGATTATCAGTTTGGCGACAATGCGTATTACTATCTGGATAAAATGGTGGAACTGTGCGAGAAGCATGATGTGGAGCTGGTGCTGGTAAAGGCCCCCAGCCTGTTCCCCTATTGGTACGAGGAATGGGATGAGCAGATGGAAAGCTACGCCAAGGAGCATGGGCTGAAATACTATAATTTCCTGGATGTGACCGACGAGATCGGGCTTGATTTTTCAACGGATACTTACGATGGCGGGCTCCATCTGAACCTGTCCGGAGCGGAGAAGATGGCCGGTTATTTTGGCAAGATTCTCTCGGAGGAGTGCAGTCTGAAGAACCGCCGGGGCGAGAAAGCGCTGGAGAGATCCTGGGAGAAAAAAAGAATTTTGTATGATGCGGAGATCGAGAGACAGCAAAAGGCCCTTGAGGAAAAAGAAGATTAAACAAAAAAGTTTAATTATAGAAAGGAAGAGAAAAATGAAGTTAAAAAAGTGTATGGCAGTGATTATGGGTGTGTGTGTGTTGAGCCTGGGACTTCTGGCGGGCTGTGGCTCGGACGGGGATGAGGCCGCTAATGATGGCGGTCAGTCCAAGCAGGATGAAGGTGCGGATGCGGCCCAGGGAGGCGGGTATGTTTTTGAGGCAAACGGCGTGAAGATCGCGATGGACGCGGATATGGCGCCTCTGGCGGATGCCCTTGGCGAGCCTTCCAGCTATTTTGAAGAGCCGAGCTGTGCGGCCCAGGGAATTGCAAAGCTGTATACCTATCCCGGCTTTGAGGTTGAGACGTATCCCGATGGCGACAAGGATCTGGTGGGCTGTGTGGTTTTAAAGGACGACACGGTGGCTACCCCCGAGGGGGTGGATCTTTCCATGACCAGGGATAAGGTGCTGGAGGTTTACGGAGACAGCGGACAGGAGGCAGAAGGAAGCATCGTCTACGAGAAGGGCGGCATGAAGCTGAAATTCATCCTGGACGGGGATAATATTGCGGCCATCGAGTACAATTCCGCAGTGATGGAATAAGCAGGAAACCGGATAATCTATGTATAAAAGGCTCTAAAAGGGTGCATACTTCCTTTAGGGCTTTTTATTTTGAAAAAGATCTTGACATCTGACGCTCTGGCCTTTATAATTATTTAGCGTGCATACGAATGTGCATGTATATTTTTACAAATTTTACAGGAGGTGAAAAGAATGCCAACATTTAACCAGTTAGTAAGAAAGGGAAGACAGACGACTGTAAAGAAGTCTACCGCACCGGCACTCCAGAAGGGATACAATTCCCTTAGGAAGCGCCCTACCGATACTTCTGCACCCCAGAAGAGAGGTGTGTGTACTGCAGTTAAGACTGCTACTCCCAAGAAGCCTAACTCTGCTCTTCGTAAGATCGCCAGAGTACGTCTTTCTAACGGAATCGAAGTAACAAGCTACATCCCCGGCGAAGGTCACAACCTTCAGGAGCATAGCGTTGTTCTGATCCGTGGCGGAAGAGTAAAGGACTTGCCTGGTACCAGATATCACATTATCCGTGGTACGCTTGATACGGCCGGTGTTGCTAATAGAAGACAGGCCCGTTCCAAGTATGGCGCTAAGAGACCAAAAGACGCTAAGAAATAATTTCGGGATTTCATAGCGCACCAATAGTATCACAAACTGATCTATGGTTAGTGTTGGAAGATTCTTTTGAATAGATAATTTCCGCACGAACACATTAGAGGTAAACATGTGAGTACCGTTGAATTAATCGAAAAATGAAACGATGATTAAGGAGGGAAGTAACGTGCCACGTAAAGGACATACTCAGAAAAGAGACGTATTAGCAGATCCGTTGTACAACAACAAAGTGGTTACAAAGCTTATCAATAACATCATGTTAGACGGTAAGAAGGGCGTAGCCCAGAAGATTGTATACGGCGCATTTGCTACAGTAGAAGAAAAGTCAGGCAAGCCGGCT
>CATJBQ010000102.1 GCA_949738465.1 uncultured Lachnospiraceae bacterium | reverse complement strand
CCGGCAACTCCACCAACCCCACCCGTTTCCAGCATCCAGTGGCAGGTACCTATAAGAAGGAATGCACAGAGCAGGGCAAGAAGTACTTCTCCGTGGCTTCCGGCGGCGGTACCGGACGTACCCTGCATCCCGACAACATGGCAGCAGGCCCGGCTTCCTACGGTATGACCGATACCTTAGGAAGGATGCATTCCGACGCCCAGTTTGCAGGCTCCTCCTCCGTTCCGGCCCATGTGGAGATGATGGGTCTGATCGGTATGGGCAACAACCCGATGGTGGGGGCTACTGTGGCTGTGGCTGTTTCCATCGAAGAAGCTGCAAAGGCTGGGGAGTTCTAAACAGATCCTGTGAAATAAAATTGCCGGAAGGCAGATAAGTACCGTAATCTCAAGGGTTGCGGTACTTTTTTTGCGTCCGGAAGCAAAAATGGAAATTGGGTGTGGCAGGCTCTGAATTGTGGGAAAATCTGGTGAGTAGGTAACGGGTAGGTAACAAGTAGGCAACACGGTACAGGTAACAAAAATTTCCGTCCTCAGCCATTCAAGATCGCGCTTTGTATAGGTGCCCTCTGTTATGTCCGTGATCTTGTGACCGACAAGGAGATTTATCACATATTCGTCTACCCCGGCCTTTTTAGCCATAGTGATGAAAGTAGTCCGGGGATCGTGTGGGCGGTGATCTTTGTGCATACCCGGGGCAGTCATAATTTTTGCGAACCGCCCGGCATATTTATCATAAGTGATAGCCATGCCACCCTTCACAGCGTCCGGGTCGTTAAAGAGATATATACTGCCGAGGCTGGTTGCTAGGTCATAGTTTTTCTGCAGCTGCCTGCAACGCATTCCAGGCAAAGTACCCGGAATGTGGCACCAATGGCAGGCCGGACGGATCCTTCGGCCCAAGGCGCTGGGCGAAAGCGCTTTCGCTGCTGAGATAGCAGGATAGGCCCAGGTTTAACGCTGGGGCTCTTTTCCAGAAAATTGAAAATGATATTGCCCGAAGGGAGAAAATATGATATATTGATAGGCAAGGACAACCGTGTTACAAGGTGGTAGCCTCCCGTACTTTGGAAAAAGAAGGGAGGTGGTGTATATGAGTACATACGAGGTTTTAACATTGTTAATTCTTTTCGGAACGTTCCTCATTGCATTGCTTGCCTATATTGATAGGAAAAACAAGCGAAAATAAATAAGCCTACCTTGCTAACTTGGCCGGTTACAGGTAGGCTTATAACTTACTTATGAGGCTAACCACTTTGTGGGCGGTTGCTCCTTTTCTATATCTAATATAGCACATTCAAGGAGAGGACGCAAGAATTTTTTTGCGTCCTTATGTTTCTGTTTTGGAAATTTCTGTATACTAAACACGGATTTAGGAGCCCTCCGCCGGTATCGGTCCCCTTTTACTTCCAGCATATTTTTGTACAATAACAGCAAAAATTCACTAATCACACAAAAAAAGAACCCTTTATACCTTTTAAATCCCAAATAACTGATTGTATGATCGCAGAAAAAGCGCTATAATAGAACACGGAGGAAAAAACAGAGCTTACCAGAAGTTTGTTTTCCTCCGGAAAGATAAAGGAGGCATCATGAAAACAGTATCAGCCAGGACAAAGAAAATCATTATCGCGGCCCTTGTCCTTATCATTCTCATCTGCATGGCGGCCCTGTGCGTTTCCAGTTGGAAGAAATACCGGGCGCAGGAGACCTATGAGCACCTTAAGACGGCGGCCGTGCGGGAGAGCAGCAGCCCGCTGAAGCTTCCGGAGTGGGAGGCCCAGGAGAAGATCCCCTTAAAGGAGCGCTATGAGAGCTTCCCGGAGGTGGATTTTGCACCGCTGTGGGAGATCAATGAGGAGGTCTGCGGCTGGATCCGGGTGCCGGGGACGGATGTGGATTATCCCATTCTCCGCAACGGCGACGCTGAGGATCTGTACGATACTTATTACCTGAACACCACCATCGACGGTATGGAGGGGCTGCCGGGCGCTATTTATATGGAACCCTGCAATTCGCCGGAATTTACCGATTACAACACGGTAATTTACGGGCACAATATGGCAAACGGCGCCATGTTCACCAGTCTGCACCGGTACCGGGAAGAAGGATTTCTGGAAGAACACCCATATGTTTATATTGTGACGCCGGAGAAAAAGCTGGTGTATGAGATCGCAAGCGCTGTGGTGTCCGATGACCGTCACATCATGTACAGCTATGATTTTGAGAAGCTTGATGACCGGCAGGCGTTTCTGGAGCTTCTGGCAGAAAACAGCGATGAGCGCAGCCAGTACCGGGCGGACTTTACGCCGGAGTCAGCGGAGCGGATCCTTACCCTGTCCACCTGCATCGGCAATGAGAAGGACCGGCGTTTTTTAGTCACGGCAGTTTTGAAAGAGGAAGAATAGGAGGGGCTTTATGCAAGTTCCACAGGTACCGGTGGAAAGTATCACCGGCATGATTATTTCGTTAATTTTATGTATCGGCGTTCCCGTTTTGCTGTGCATTTTTGTGCGGAAGCGGCTTTCGGGCAATTGGCTGGGGCTTCTGGTGGGGGCGCTGACCTTCATGGTGGCGGCCATGATGCTGGAGCAGATGCTGCATTCCATCGTGCTCCGGGTGGCAGGAGAGGCGATTACCGGCAATATCTGGCTTTATGCCCTGTATGGCGCGGCGGCAGCGGCCGTGTTTGAGGAATGCGGCCGTTATTTTGCCATGCAGCGGGTTTTGCTGAAGCGGAACCAGTTGGATCGTTCCGGCGCTCTGATGTATGGGATCGGTCACGGCGGGATCGAGGCGATCCTTGTGACGGGCTTTGCCTATGTCAATAATATTATAACGACTGTTCTGATCAATAACGGCGGCATCCAGGCGAACCTGGAGGCGTTAGACGAGACGAACCGCCAGGCGGCGCTGCAGTCCTTAAGCGCCCTTGGAGAGGCAGACAGCCTGGTGTTTTACTTCGGGGGCGTGGAGCGCGTGCTGGCGCTGGCGCTGCAGATTTCCCTGTCGGTGCTGATGTACGCGGCGGTCCGGCGTGGAATGCGGCAGTATTTCCCGGTGTGCATGGCGATTCATTTCGGCGTGAATTTTGTTACGGTGGTTCTGGCCCAGTACCTGCCGGTGGCCGCAGCGGAGCTGGTTCTGCTGGTGATGGTGGCTGTGGTTGTCTGGTTTGCTTACCGCTTGTATGGGCAGGAAGAAAAGGAGATTGGAAGATGACAAGAGAGGAATTTCGTAAGCGGGCCTCTGAGGGGATTCTGCTTTTGGACGGGGCCACCGGCTCCAACCTGTTAAAGCGTGGGATGCCCCAGGGGGTATGCCCGGAGCTGTGGATCACGGAGCATCCGGAAGTGCTTTTGGAGCTGCAGAGGGAATATATCCAGGCGGGCAGCGATATCGTCTATGCCCCCACCTTTGGGGGAAACTGCATCAAATTAAAGGAATATGGCCTGGAAGGACGCCTGGAGGAGCTGAATGGGCGGCTGGTGCAGATTTCGAAGGAAGCGGCCGCCGGGCAGGCCCTGGTGGCCGGGGATATTACCATGACCGGCGCGCAGTTGGAACCGATGGGGGATATGACCTTTGACGAGCTGGTGGAGGTTTACCGGGAGCAGATTGCCTTGATTGTGGAGGCGGGCGTGGACCTTATCGGGATTGAGACCATGATGAGCCTGCAGGAGACCCGGGCGGCAGTGACGGCGGCCCGCAGTGTCTGTGAGCTTCCCGTCATTGCCACCTTGAGCTTCCAGAAGAACGGCATGACACTGTACGGCGTTTCGGCGCCTGCCGCCGTGGCGGTCCTTCAGGGCATGGGCGTGGACGCGGTGGGTTTCAACTGCTCTGCCGGGCCGGATGATATGCTTAAGGTTGTACAGCAGATGAAGGAGACAGCCGTCGTGCCGGTGATTGCCAAACCCAACGCGGGACTTCCGGTTCTTAAGGAAGACGGAACCGCCGGCTATGACATGACGGCGGAGGAGTTTGCCGGCCATATGGAAGCGCTGCTTGCGGCAGGCGCAGGGATTGTGGGCGGCTGCTGCGGAACCACGCCGGAATTCATCCGGCTGTTAAAGGAGAAGACGGCAGGGAGAGTCCCCGGAAAGGGGGCGGACCGGGAGCAGATCCTGCTGGCCTCGGAGCGGGCCGTTTATTCCTTTGCACCGGGGACGGGGCTTTGGGAGGGCCGGGAGATTGATTTTTCCAGGAATGAGGAGCTGGCAGAGGAGTACCGGGAGGGCTGCTTCGACACGGCCCTGGATCTGGCCTTTGACATGGTGGAATGCGATATCCTCCGGCTTTGTGCTAAGGCGGAGGGGATCGATGAGGCGGAGGCCCTTTTAGAGCTGGCCCAGGAGGTATCCCGAAGCGTTGATGTGCCCTGTATGCTTTCTTCCGATTCGCCTAAGGTGCTGGAGTTTGTGGTGCGGCATTTTTCCGGAATTATAGCAATCGAGGCTGGCCATAACCTGGAGGAATGGAAGGCAAAAATAAAAAATATAGCCGGAAGCTATCAAGTACCCCTTGTAACTATTGACAATAAAATTATCTATTGTTAGAATAGTTGTTAATCGTGAAAGGGAGGATGAACCATGAAAAGACGTGCATTTTCCATATTGGTTGAGAATACGCCTAATGTGCTCAGCCATGTGTCCGGCCTGTTCAGCCGGCGGGGGTACAATATTGACAGTATTTCGGCGGGCGTTACGGCAGATCCCAGGTTTACCAGGATCACCATTGTAGCCAGCGGGGACGAGCAGATCTTAGAGCAGATTGAGAAGCAGTTGGCGAAGCTGGAGGATGTGGTGGATATCAAGACCTTAGAGGATGATAATTCCGTGTGCCGGGAGCTGATTCTGGTGAAGATCCGGGCCAAGGATACGGACCGGCAGGCTATCGTTTCGGTGGTGGATATTTTCCGGGCCAAGGTGGTGGACGTATCCCATGCGTCCATGGTGATCGAGCTGACCGGGAACCAGAGCAAGCTGGACGCGTTTCTGAACCTGGTGCAGGGCTATGAGATCTTAGAGCTGGCGCGGACGGGCATTACGGGCTTGAGCCGCGGCATCGATGGCGTTCGATATTTTGATTAATTATTAAAATATATACAAGAAAACAGAAGGAGGATAATATTAAAATGGCAAACATTTATTATCAGGAAGATTGTAGTTTATCTATGCTGGAGGGCAAGACCATTGCGGTGATCGGCTACGGCAGCCAGGGACATGCCCATGCGCTCAACGCCAAGGAGTCCGGCTGCAACGTGATTATCGGCCTCTATGAGGGCAGCAGGTCCTGGAAGCGTGCCCAGGAGCAGGGCTTTGAGGTCTATACCGCGGCAGAGGCGGCGAAGAAGGCGGATATCATCATGATCCTCATCAACGATGAGCTTCAGGCGGATATGTACAAGAAGGACATCGAGCCCAACCTGGAGGCGGGCAATATGCTGATGTTCGCCCATGGCTTCAACATCCACTTCGGATGCATCAAACCGCCCAAGGATGTGGATGTGACCATGATCGCCCCCAAGGTACCGGGCCATACCGTGAGAATCGAGTATCAGGCCGGCAAGGGTGTGCCCTGTCTGGTAGCCGTACACCAGGATGCCACCGGCAAGGCGCTGGATCTGGCCCTGGCTTATGCGCTGGCCATCGG
>CATJBQ010000101.1 GCA_949738465.1 uncultured Lachnospiraceae bacterium | reverse complement strand
TCGGGTGGTCCTGTGTGAAAAAGAAGCAGAAGTGGGCGGAATCTTAAAGAGTGAGCAGGCCCTTCCATTTAAGCACGAAATGTACGAGCTGGCCGGCGCCTACAAGCTTCTGGCCCAAAAAGCAGGCGTGGAAATCCGTCTGAACACAGAGGTTACGGCAGAATATGCAGAAAAAGAGAAGGCGGACGCACTGATTATTGCCGTGGGCTCCACACCGCTGGTACCGCCGATTCCCGGGCTGGATGGGGAGAATGTGGTAATCGTCAACAACTATTATCTGGAACAAGAAAAAGTCGGCGATGAAGTGGTCGTATTTGGCGGCGGCCTTGCCGGATGCGAGTGCGCCATCCATCTTGGCATGGAAGGGAAAAAGGTCCGCCTGGTGGAAATGCGCGATGCGCTTGCCACCGATGCTAATGTGCGCCACCGGCCGCTTCTGTTAAAGGAAATTGAGAAATATGTAACCGTGTATACTGGATACAAGGGTCTGGAAGTTACGGCGGATGGCATTCTCTGTGAAGATAAAAACGGCGAAAAACAGTTTGTTCCTGGCAAATCGGTAATCTGCGCTCTTGGACAGCGTTCACGTACGGATATGGTTGAAAAACTGCAGGATGCGGCGCCTTTTGTAAGAGTAATCGGTGATGCGGCAAAAGTGTCGACCATTACAAATGCCGTCTACTGGGGCTATCATGCCGCGCTGGATCTCTAAAAGAGAACTTTCAAGCGTCTAAAGAAACGACAGGCTTCTTGTAATGTACGGAATTCCATGCTACGATGATGTAGGACAGAATCCAGATAATAGCTCACAGGAGGGACAGACAAATGCGCAATTAATGATCCGGCACGGGGAATCGGAAGCGGACCTTCTGGATGTCCATGAAGGCCGCCCGGGAGATCTATCCGCCGGTTGAAAATCTTCCGGTTCATGCTTCGGTATACCAGCAGGAATCCCTGCTGGAGTTTCGCTGCCGGGCAGACTATGTATTATCAAAGCTCCTGTCTGAAACGGCCCCCGGCCAGACCGTGGCAGTCGTCACCCACGGCGGCATGATAAACCAGCTCTACCGGGGGGGGTCTCCGTCTTCCCATTGACAGCGATATCGGCTTTGCAACGGGTGATACGGGCATCCACGAATGGCGGATTACCGGAGACTGCCGGGGCATCGTAAAATCAAATATGACAGGGCACGCGGATGCAATCTGAGTACCAGGAGAGAACACCTTTCGGGTATCCCTGATTCCCAAAAGGCAAGGCAAAAAGGAGGAAACATGATACGGCAAATCTGTGATAATGAGGAAAAACAGGCAGTCGCAAGAACAATTTTAGAAGCGCTTCCGGAATGGTTTGGCATTCCAGAAGCCAGGGAAGATTATATTTCCAATACTTCCTCGGAAACGGTTTTTGGCGCGTTTAAGGAGGATCAGCCGGTTGGCTTTTTGTGCCTGAAGGCAACCGGGAAGGATACGTTGGAGCTTTCGGTTATGGGGATCCGGAAGGAATACCACAGAATGGGGATCGGAACGAAGCTGTTTGCAGAAGCAAAGGCGTTTGCATCCGCTAAGGGCTATTCCTTTTTACAGGTAAAAACGGTGCAGATGGGAAGATACAAAGAATACGACGACACCAATTATTTTTATCTCAGCCTGGGCTTCAAAGAACTGGAGGTATTCCCCACATTGTGGGACGAATGGAATCCATGTCAGATTTATGTGATGCATTTAGATAACTGACGGCTTTGGCATGGTAATCCATCTGGCCTGTAGTATCGTCCTTTTCCTCTGGCACCGCACAAGGCTTTCTGGCATACAATAATATTGCAAGATTTCAGAAAAGGAGCAGAATTCCAGGATGGAAAATCATGTAATTGCCAACGCCTGCAGCCTGGAGGGAATCCGGCCAATTATGGTGGATCTTCCCTATCCGCCGATTCAGGTGTGCGGGGAAAATCAAAGATATGCAGAGCTTTTAAAGAACGATTATTGCGGCTCCGTGTCGGAACTGTCAGCCATTTTGCAATACATTAACAACGAAAACCGTCTGCCCGGCGAGCATTGTTCCCTGATCCGGACGATACTTGGGATTGCCATGGCCGAGATGATGCATCTGCAGAAGCTGGGAGAACTGATCCGGCTCTTAGGAGGAAATGTAAGCTTCCATACCAAGGCCAACGGCCTGTGGTCGCCCTCCTGCCTGGTTCTGCCGGACTGTGTTTCCCAGATGCTCCAGGCAGACATCGAGGCCGAGAAGGCCGCCATCCGCCAGTACGGGGCGCATATCCGCTCCATTGAGGACGATTGTGTCAACGCCGTGCTGAAACGGATCATTCAGGATGAGGAATACCATATTATGATTTTACAGTCATTGATGAAAAACATGTGTTAGAACATGCAGAAAAGGAGAAGCACAATGGCAATACAAGGCATTGCGCAGCCGGAGATGATAAAGATCGATTCTACACTGCGTCTGCGGAAATTTGACGGAGTGTATGATTTTGCCCTTGCATGGTATCAGGATACGGAAACCGTCTTTCTGGTGGACGGAAAAAGGGAACCATATACCATGGAGCGTTTGTCGGAAATGTATCGTTTCCTGGAAGGGGCCGGCGAACTTTATTTTATCGAGATACGGGAAAATGACGGATACAAGCCTATCGGCGATGTTACCTTCTGGCAGGAGGATCTTCCGATTGTGATTGGCGATTCCAATTATCGTGGGAAGAAAATCGGCCGGAAGGTAATTCTGGCATTGGTGCGCCGGGGCAGGGAATTGGGGTTTAATTATATGGCGGTGAATGAAATCTATGATTGGAACGAAGGTTCCCGGCGGTGCTTTGAAAGCGTGGGGTATAAGGCCTGTGAAAAGACCGCGAAAGGCGCACGATATCGATTAGACATTGCAATTTCTTAGCAGGCTCTGTATAATAGGGACATGAAGTAAGCAAAGAGAACTATTATGAACGGGTGGCGTATTTATTTGAAGGATGAAACCAAAATTTTACAATTTAGATACAATTTCAACGAATCCCTGATATGTTGCTTCCTTAAAATAGCACACAGAATACAAGGGATAAGATAAGGAGAGTATACCATGTGTGGAATATGCGGATTTATTGGTGATACGGCGGAAAAGGAACAGGTATTGGAGCGCATGATGCGGGCCATCCGGCACAGGGGGCCCGACGACAGCGACGCTTACGTGTCCCGGCAGGCGGCGTTGGGGTTCCAGCGCTTAAGTATCATCGATCTGAATACGGGCATGCAGCCCATGTACAATGAGACCGGCAGCAAGGTCCTGGTTTTTAACGGCGAGATTTATAATTACCGGGAGCTTCGGGAAACCCTGATCCAGAAGGGGCATGTATTTCAAAATGCCTCCGACTCGGAGGTTTTACTCCACGGCTACGAGGAATATGGCCGGGAGCTTCTGGATAAGGTCCGGGGCATGTTTGCCTTTGCCATCTGGGACGAGGAGAAGGAGGAACTGTTTGCGGCCAGGGACTTTTTCGGCATCAAGCCCTTCTATTATACCCAGGTAGACGGCAAACTGGTGTTCGCATCGGAGATCAAAAGCATCCTGGAATATCCCGGATATGAGCGAAGGGTCAACGAAGCGGCCCTGGAGCAGTATCTGTCCTTCCAGCATTCCGCCCTGCCGGAGACCTTTTTTGCGGGGATTTACCAGCTTCTGCCGGGGCATTATCTGACCTGGAAGGAACAGAAGCTTACGGTGCAGCGGTATTTTGACCCCACCCTGCAGCCTGCGAAAAGCGGGGATCTTAAGGAGAGCATCCAGAAGATCCAGGAGATTCTGAAAAAGTCGGTAAAACGCCATCTGGTCAGCGATGTGAAGGTGGCAAGCTTTCTGTCCGGCGGCATCGATTCGGGTCTTTTGCTGGCCATTTCCGGCTGCGACGAGACCTTCACCGTGGGATTTCAGAACGAAGGGAATCTCTATGACGAGACCACCCGTGCCAAGGAGCTGGCGGACAAGCTTGGCATTGTGAATAACTGCAAATACATCACCAGGGAGGAATTCGAGGAAGCCCTGCCCAAGGCCATCTACTATAGGGACGAGCCTCTGGGGGACGCATCCGCTGTGGCCCTTTATTTCCTGTCCCAGGAGGCGTCTAAGCATGTGAAGGTGGTGTTGTCCGGCGAGGGCTCCGACGAGCTTTTCGGCGGGTACAACATTTATCTGGAGCCGGATATGCTCCGCTATATCCAGTGGCTGCCCAAGGGAATCCGTAAGGGCCTTGCCGCTCTTGCGAAGAAGCTGCCCCGGCACATGAAGGGCAGGAGCTACCTGATGCGGGGCGCGCTGTCCCTTCCGGAGCGCTACATCGGAAATGCCTACATTTTCCACCAGGAGGAGAAGGAGCGTCTCTTAAAGCGCAGGCCAACACTGCCGCCGGACCAGCTTCTTGCCCAGGTGTATGAGAGCATCCGCCATCTGTCGGATTCTGACCAGATGCAGAGCATTGACCTGAAATACTGGCTGCCCGGAGATATCTTAAAGAAAGCGGACCGGATGAGTATGGCCCATTCCCTGGAGGTACGGGTTCCGTTCCTGGACCGGGATGTGTTCGAGGTGACCCGCGCCCTGCCTTCTCGGATGAAGTTCCATAAGGGCGTCACCAAGTATGCCCTGCGGGAGGCTTCCCGGGATTTCCTGCCCAATCAGGTGTCCGACCGGAGAAAGCTTGGCTTTCCCATTCCCATCCGCAACTGGCTGAAGGAGGATGCCTGGTATGAGCGGGTACGGGAATTATTTACCGGCACGGCCGCGGATACGTATTTTAACCGGGAATATCTCCTGGGGCTTTTAGAGGAACACCGGGCGGGCTTAGAGGACAACAGCCGGAAAATCTGGACGGTCTATATCTTCCTGCTGTGGCATCAGATCTACTTTGAGAAAGGAGACGGGGCATGGAGCGAATGGACGGATCGGAAGGATTGGAATCAGAGGAGATCCGGATCCTTGTAGTCGAAGACGAAAAGCCCATTGCGGACATTCTGGAATATGACTTAAGCCGGGAGGGATTTGCCATAAAATGCGCCTACACCGGATCGGAGGGCCTTCTGGCGGCAGAGGAATTTGCCCCCCATCTGGTGCTCTTGGACTGGATGCTTCCGGATCTGAGCGGCGTGGATCTTTTAAAGCTCCTGACGGACCGCTTTGATATTCCGGTGATTATGCTGACGGCCCGGGGCGGCATTGAGGATAAGGTGTACGGGATGTCCTGCGGGGCGGACGATTACATCACCAAGCCCTTTGACCTCCGGGAGGTCAATATCCGCATCCGCACCGTCCTTCGGAGGTTCCAGAAGGCGGCAGGAAAAGCCGGAAAGGACCAGATTAAGATCCACGATGCCGTGATCTATGAAAAAGAGCGAACTGTTGTTCAGCTTGGACAGCCGGTGGACTTAACCCCCAAGGAGTACGACCTCCTTTTGTGGCTGGCCCGCCCTCCCCGGCAGGGTTTCACCCGCGCAAGGCTCTTAGACGCCATCTGGGGCTACGATTTCGTGGGGGATACCAGGACCGTGGATATCCATATCCAGCGCCTCCGGAAGAAGCTGCATGCGGGAGAGTTTATCATCACGGTATTCGGAGTGGGGTATAAGTATGTACCGGAGGAAACGTAGATTTTTTCATAGTATTTTATTTCGGATCAGCATCTGGATCCTGGCCCTTGGCGTGGCCGGGATGCTGCTGGTCACTTATTTTGTAAAAATAGAGATGCGGCGCCGGATGGAAGAACAGATTACGGAGGAGCTTCTGCGGGTGCAGGATAACAGCCTTCTCTATGTCCAGCAGACCCTTTTGCTGAAGGACAGCCGGATCGACGCGGACGGCTTTGCGCAGTATCAGAATGAGATTGCAAAGCAGTTGGAGGAGGCCGGCTATCAGAAGCTGCTCCTCTGCGACCCCGAAGGAAACCTTCTGTGGGGCGACGAGGGGGAATTTGCCTTCCGCAAAGGGCAGGAGGACTTTTGGCGGGCGAAGGGGGCAGAGAGCGCCTATACCATCCATTATGGGAGCGGCGATACGTGCCAGGTTTATTTTTCCATGCCGGTAACCCTGAAGGAAGCAACTCTTGGCCTGATCAGTTGCTTTTTTGATTACGGGGAATTATATGCCGGACAGTTGAATACCGTCGAACATATGGTCTGGATCACGGGGGCGGTATTTGCCGCAATCTGCCTGGTGATGTGGCTGACCATCTACCGGACCCTTTCCCCCATCCGGAACTTAAGCCGGGCCACCAGTGATGTCTCCGTTCATCTGCCGGACGGGCCTTGGAACCTTTCCGCCCTGGGAAAGCTGCAGTTTTCCCGGCGGCGGGATGAGATCGGAGAGCTTTCTTCCAATTATATGGAGATGCTGCAGGTCATCGGGGAGCAGTTTGAGAAGATCCAGGAGGACAAGGACCGGATTCTTACCCTTTGGAGAAGTCGTCAGGAATTTTACAACAATATGACCCACGAATTAAAAACGCCGCTGACCACCATTTCCGGCTATGCCCAGTTGATGGAGAAAAACGGGCCGGGAGATGAGGCGCTTTTTTATAAGGGGACGGAGCATATCCTCCAGGAAAGCACCCGTCTGCACCGGATGGTGGTGCAGCTTTTGGAGCTGCAGGATAAGGCGGACCAGGAGGAGACCCGGCGTCTGAACCTGTCCGCCATCTTAAAAAGCGTGGCGGAAACCATGGAGATCAAAGCGGGGCATTACGGGAATACGCTGCAATTAGAGATCGGGCAGCGGAATCTGCCGGTGTTTGGACGTGAGGATGAGATCCGGCAGGTTTTAATCAATGTCATTGACAATGCCATCAAGTACGGAGAGCCTGGAAAGGCGATCACCCTTCAGATCTTCCGGTACGGGCCGCAGATTTCCATTGCCATCGCCAATCAGGGGCCGGGGGTTAGCCCAAAGGATCTGGAAATGATCTTCGAGCCCTTTTACCGTGCCGACAAAAAGCGGTCCCGGGAGCTTGGAAGCTCCGGCCTGGGGCTTGCCATCTCCGCCAGGATCATGGAGGAGCATCAGGGCAGCATCAGGGCAAAGAGCGTTCCCGGCGGGGAGACCGTCTTTACCATCTGTTTTCCGGCGGCAGATCGGGAGGTGGGAATAGGATGAAGAAAAAGAACATACTGCTTCTGGCGTTTCTTATGGTTCTGCTCCTTGGCGGCTGCGGGCTGGAAGAGAAAACGAAAACCCTTGTGCTGCCGCCATCACAGAATATGTCCTTTGACGATGACACGCTCCGGATCAGCCATATCCAGACGCATCAGGACAAAATAGATTCCGGGACTTCCCTGAAGCTGTCCTGGGGCAAACCGGGAGAGGATCTGATCTTTCTTTTGCGGGAGGAGGACGGCATATACTGGTACGAGACAGTCAACACCCGGACGGGCGTCATAGAAGACAGCATTTTTGTGGAGGACCGTGTCATGTGCAATCCGCAGATTGCGCCGGGCGGACGTTATCTGTCCTACGAAGTGTGGGAGGACGAAGTATGTTCGCTGATGCTTTATTCGGTCGAACAACAGTTCTCTCAGACGCTGGAGCAGTATGAGGGGACGGAGGATGCGTTTTGTTACGTCTGGAGCGACGACGGGAGCAGTCTGATCTCCTGGCCGGGGATCGAGGCAGCGGATCCTTTCGCGGACTGGCAGGTGACCTGTTATCAGATCGGGCCGGGCAAAGACGGCGGCCCTGCCGTTTCAAACACCCGGTTCCTGATGGAGGGAAGCGGCTTTGCCCTGCGGGATGTCCTTCCCAATGCGGACGGCTCCGGAATGTATGTGTGGGAACAGTTCCTCTGCCAGGAGGCAGATTCCGATATCCGGATCGGAGAAGCTTCCGCTGTGCAGGCGGCAGGCGGGACCGATGCCAGGAACTGGCTGCTGGATACGGAAACCGCCGTAAAAGAACAGCTTTTGGAATACGCCGAAGGATATACCTATCCCCTCAAATACACGTCGGCAGGAGTTTTTTACCAGGATGAGGAAGGCGCCCTCTGTCTGGCAAGGGACATAAAGAGCCGGCCGGTGGCCAGTAAGCTGCTTTTGCCGGTTCAAAGCCAGACTTCCTGCATTTGCGAAAACGGGGATCATGTATTCTGGGTCGAATGGCTTGACGCCGTCACCTGTCAGGTCAGCGGCATCCGGGTCACAAACGGGGAAGCCGAAGGGGACCCGGTCGTCCTGTATCAGGATAACATGGAAGTTCTGGAGGACATCACCGTAATCGGCGATGATGCCGTGGTGTTCTGGGGCCAGGAGTTTTTTGACGACGGCGGGTCCACTTATAAAATTACGGCATTGGAATATTAGCCCAGGTGTGGTATACTTTTAGAAGACCAAAGTGAAATGAGGAAAATACCATGAAGAAAAAGGAATTGGCCCTTGCCATTATAGGCCGCTTAAAGGAAGCATATCCAGACGCAGGCTGTACCCTGGATTACGACGATGCCTGGAAACTTTTAGTCAGTGTCCGGCTGGCCGCCCAGTGCACCGACGCCCGGGTCAACGTGGTAGTGGAGAAGCTTTATGAGAAGTTCCCGGATGTAAAAGCCTTGGCAGAAGCGCCGGTGGAGGAGATCGAGGAAATCGTGCGTCCCTGCGGCCTTGGAAAGAGCAAGGCCAGGGATATCAGCGCCTGCATGAAGCTGCTGTTCACCAGATATGACGGAAAGGTTCCGGATGACTTTGACGCCCTGCTGGCCCTTCCCGGGGTGGGGCGTAAAAGCGCCAATCTGATTATGGGAGACGTTTTCGGTAAGCCGGCCATCGTCACGGACACCCACTGCATCCGTCTGGTGAACCGCATGGGCCTGGTGGATGACATCAAGGATCCCAGGAAGGTGGAGATGGCCCTCTGGAAGATCATTCCTCCAGAGGAGGGCAGCGATTTCTGCCACCGCCTGGTATACCACGGACGGGACGTGTGCACCGCCCGGACAAAGCCATACTGCGACCGCTGCTGCCTTGCGGATCTCTGCAAAATGCACGGTCTGTGAAAAAGAATCCCCTGTCCTATGCAGAGAAGTGTGGACTTCTCTGCATAGGACAGGGGTCTTTTTCATATAGTAAAGTATGGGAAAAAGGAAAAGTAGTATCAAAAATCAAACCGCTGGAGCAAAACTCAAGTCAAGCCTGGTAGAATCCTTAGAATTGCCCAAGGACCTGATGTATGGAGCCGTGCTTGTCACCATCACAGGCACCTCGGAGATCCTTCTGGAGAATTACAGGGGCATTATCGAATACACCAGCGAACGGATCCGGGTGCAGACAAAAACCTGCCAGGTGGAGGTGCAGGGGCAGTGCCTGCTGATCGCTTACTATACCAACGATGAGATGAAAATAACCGGACGGATTTGCGCCGTCCTCTATGACTAAAATCCGTATGTGTCTGATTAAGGAGAGGTAAGCTTGATCGCAGAAAAAATAAAATTCCTCCGGGGCTATGTGCGTGTCCGCCTCAGCGGCTACGCCCCGGAACGGTTTTTGAACCTTTGCAGCAGCCGGAATATCCTGATCTGGAATCTGAATTACAACCAGGAGCATTACGAATTCTGCATCAGCCTCAAGGGCTTCTGGCAGTTGCGCCCGCTGCTTCATAAAACAAGGACCCGGCTTTTGATCCTGGAGCGGCACGGGCTCCCCTTCTGGCTGCACCGGTACCGGAAACGGAAGCTCTTTGGGGCGGGTGTTGCGCTGTGCGCCGCCCTGCTGTACCTGATGTCCCTGTTTATCTGGAGCATCGAGATCGAGGGAAATACCCACCGCACGGACGAGGTGATCCTGAAATTCTTAGAAAGCCAGGATATTTACCACGGCATCGCCAAGGGGAAGCTTGACTGCAGCCAGATCGAAGAAACGCTGCGCAGCGGCTTTGACGATATCATCTGGGCCTCCGCCGAGATCCAGGGGACGCGCCTGATCATCCGGGTACAGGAAAATCTGGCCGCCAACCAGACCGCGGAGGAACCGCAAAGCCAGGATCCCAGCGATCTCATCGCCGACAAGGAGGCGGAGATCTACAGCATCCTCACCCGCAAGGGAAGCCCCTGCGTGGAGAAGGGAAGCGTGGTAAAGCCGGGGGATCTTCTGGTGGAGGGAAAGCTGCCCATCGTGGGAGACGACGGCGGGATCGTAAACTATCAGTACTGCAGCGCCGACGCCGATATCCTGGGCATCACCCGCTGTGCATACGAGGATTCCTTTCCGATGGAGTATGAGGACAAGGTCCGGACCGGCAATTCCCACAGCCGCTACTGGCTACTGGCCTTCGGAAAGCAGATCGATCTGCCGGGGAAGGATCCCGGCTTTCTCCACTGGGACACCCTTATGGAGGAGCATCCCTTAAAGATCGGCGAAAGCTTTTATCTGCCCTTCGTCTGGTGTAAGGAGGACGCATTTGAATACCGGCTTGTGAAAAAAACATACACCCAGGAGGAGGCCCAGGCCCTTGCCGAGAACAAATTGCAGGAATTTTGTGAAAAATTAAGACAAAAAGGGGTTCAAATTCTGGAAAATCATGTTATTATAGTAGTAGAGGATACCGTCTGCCGGGCCAGCGGCGAGCTGGTGGTGATCGAACCCATCGGCCAGCGGCAGGCTGCGGCAGTCACGGAGGTACAACAGGAGGGACAACATACAGATGAGTCTGATGGAGACGGTAATTAACATACCAGCGGAACATATGGCCAATATCTTCGGCCAGTTTGACGCATATATGAAAAAAATTGAACGCACCTTCCATGTGACGATCGTGGTGCGTGAAGATGGCATGAAGCTTCTGGGAAGCCAGCAGGAGACAGATCGTGCCGCGCGGGTGCTGACACAGCTTTTCGAGCTTTCCCGCCGGGGCAGCCAGATTACGGAGCAGAACGTGGACTATGCCATTGCCCTGACCTTTGAAGAGAAGGAGAGCGCCATGGCCGAGATTGACAGGGAGCTGATCTGCCATACCATGAACGGCAAGCCGGTGAAGCCCAAGACTTTAGGCCAGAAGTCCTACGTGGACCAGATCCAGGAGAAGATGATTGTATTCGGCATCGGGCCCGCCGGAACAGGCAAGACCTATCTTGCCATGGCGATGGCCATCACCGCCTTCCGAAACGAGGAGGTGGGCCGGATCATCTTAACAAGGCCGGCCATCGAAGCTGGAGAGAAGCTGGGCTTTCTGCCAGGAGACCTGCAGAGCAAGGTGGATCCTTACCTGCGGCCCCTGTATGACGCTCTGTACCAGATCATGGGGGCAGAGAGCTTCCAGAAGAATATGGAAAAGGGCTTAATCGAGGTGGCTCCCCTGGCCTATATGCGGGGACGGACCCTGGACAATGCTTTTATTATCCTGGATGAAGCCCAGAACACCACGCCGGCCCAGATGAAGATGTTCCTGACCCGGATCGGTTTTGGCTCCAAGGTGGTGATCACCGGGGACGCTACCCAGAAGGACTTGGCGCCCGGGGCGGCCTCGGGGCTGGACGTCGCCCTAAAGGTGCTTCGGAAGGTGGAGGAGATCGGCATCTGCCAGCTTACCAGCAGCGATGTGGTCCGCCATCCCCTGGTGCAGCGCATCGTAAAGGCCTACGAGGACTATGAGAAGAAGCAGCCGCTGCCCGGAACGGATGCAGAAGTCCGAAGAACAAGAGGAACAGCGCAAAGACCGGCGAAGCGGGCCGGCAGAGGGCGGCAGCATGCTGGAAGATAGATGGTCCTGGAAACGGTTCTGGATGGTGGTTCTGATCCTGGCCGCCACGGCCTTGACGGCGTTTCTGGCGCTTGCCAGGGGAAACCACGGGACGGGGGAGAGAAGTCTCATCCTTTTGTGCAGCCTGATGTTTGCGGTGTTTCTTGTGCTGTACCTGGAATGGAACCGGATACAGCAGGGGATCTACCAGGAGAAAGCCAACAATTTTAAAAGAATCGCTTATTTTTATGGGGCGGCCTGTGCCCTGACGGTCCTGACCTGCTATCTCCCCGGGGAATTGCGGCCGGTGATCCTCCCGCCAGCCATGATGACGATGGCTCTGGACCCCTTTACCGGGTTGTTGTGCGGCGGCTATTTCGCAGCTCTTATATGCCTGACGCTGGGGGAGCCGGTGAGCGCGCTGTGCGCCTATCTGCTCATTGGGATGTCTGGCTGCGTGCTGGCGCCCTATCTGCAGAAAAAGGGCCATATCCTCTGGGGCTGCTTTATGACCTTCTGTGCCACATTGGGGCTGCTTGTAACCGGGTCGGTCCTGGGGGAGGGCAGCATCTGGATCAGGAGCTTCATCTGGAGCCTGGGAAGCGCATTGCTTTCCTGCGGGGGGATGGCATTGCTTTTTCGGCTGTGTAATGATAAAATAGAGCATAGCTGGGAGGATACCCTGAAACGGATCGTCCGGGACGACTACGAGCTGGTGGAGACCATGCGGCGGTATTCCCGGGCGGATTACGAGCATGCCTGGCGCGTGGCCCGCATTGCCAGGGGCTGCGCCCTTAAGATCGGGGCGGATCCGGGGATCTGCGAGGCGGCAGGCCTTTTCTACCGGATCGGCCGCCTGGAGGGGAAGCCCTATGTACGCAACGGCGTGGCCCTGGCCAGAAAGAGGGGCTTTCCGCCGGAGGTGATCCAGATCCTGGCAGAGTACAACGGAGAGGAGCTGCTTCCCTCCACCCTGGAGTCTGCCCTGGTACATATCACCGACAGCGTGGTGGCCAAGTTTGACATTTTGGACAAGTCCACCTTATCCAGCAGTTGGAATCAGGATATCATTATCTACCAGACGCTGAATGAGAACTCTGCCCGGGGGATTTATGACAGATCCGGCCTTGGCATGAATCTGTTTTTGCTGATCCGTGATTATCTGATCAAGGAGGTGCCTCTTTATGACAGTTACCATCGAGAACAACAGTGACCGGCCCTTGGATTATACGCCGGATTTTCTTCCGGAGGATTCCTGCGAAGAACTGGCGGGCAGGGTGATTGCGGCGGTTCTTGACGCCGAGGATTTCCCCTATGAGGCGGAGGTGAATCTACTGATTGTAGACCAGACGGAGATCCACGCCATCAACCGTGAGCAGCGGGGGATCGACGCGGCTACCGATGTGCTGTCCTTTCCGCTGATCGCCTACCCAGCCCCGGGAGATTTTTCCAGGCTTGAGGAGGATGGAGACAACTTCCACCCGGATACGGGGGAGGCGCTGCTGGGTGATATTGTATTATGTGTCGATAAAGTGAAGGAGCAGGCGTTGGAGTATGGGCATTCCGTCAAGCGGGAATTTGCTTTTCTGATCCTGCACAGCATGCTGCATCTTCTGGGCTATGACCATATGACAGAGGAGGAGGCTTCCTTGATGGAAAGCAGGCAGGAGGCCGTTCTTTGCGCTTTACAGATCACAAGATAACAGAAAGCTTACCTTATGGGGCAGCTTTTACACACAAAAAGGAGGAACATTTTATGAAACGCAGAATTTTGGCAGCTCTTCTGACGGGCTGTCTGGCATTGGGCTTAGCTGCCTGTGGGGAGAAGGAACAGGCGGCCCCGGTAAAGCCCCTGGAGGGGACAAACAAGGGACCGGATCTTTCCATGGAGACGGAGCCTTTGGAGGAGGAAGAGACCCGGGAGGGGATGGTAAAAAGCTATCTGACCGGAGAGTGGATTGACGAGGAGATTGGGAAGATGCGTCCCTATGCCGTCATGATCGGCAATTCCTCCGATGCGCTGCCACAGTACGGCATTTCCAAGGCAGATGTCATGTACGAGGTACCGGTGGAGGGCTCCTTCACCAGACTGATGGCCATTTTCCAGGATCTTGACGGTGTGGATAAGCTGGGGTCCGTCCGGAGCTGCCGCCATTATTTCGTCTATTTTGCCAAAGAGTTTGATTCCCTGTACGTCCACTACGGACAGGCGATTTACGCGGAGGAGCTTCTGGGGCATGAGGATATCAACAATATCAGCGGCCTGGACGGCTCCATGGAGAGCCTGGTGTTCTACCGGGATAAGGAGCGCAAGTCTCCCCACAATGCCTTTACTACCCAGGAGGGACTTCTGGCCGGTACGGAGAAGAAGGGTTACCGCACGGAGTATGATGACGCCTATGAGGGCCATTACCAGTTTGCGGATGAGGAGGAACCGGAGCTTTTGGAGAACGGGACCGACGCGCTGGTGGTAAGCCCCGGATATTTCGTCAACCGGCCCTGGTTTGTCTATGATCCGGATCAGGGGATCTATTACCGCTACCAGTTTAAGAAGGAGCACATCGACGGCGGGGCCCCCGAGGGGGAGCAGCAGCTCACTACCAAGAACATCCTGATCCAGTACTGTGGCTGGAGCAAGCTTGACGAGAACGGCTATCTGGATGTGAATCCCATCGGATCTGGCGACGGGAAATATATCACCAACGGGAAGGTGATCGACGTCACCTGGAAGAAGGACAACGAGGACGCCCCGGCGCGGTATTACGACGGGGACGGTAACGAGATTAAGCTGAACCCGGGAAAGACCTGGGTCTGCGTGGTGCGCGATTCCTATAAGGACCGGTTTGCGGTATACAACACCCAGGAGGAATTGCTGGAGGCAAGAAGTCAGGAACAGTAGGCCCGCCCAAGCGAGGATAGTATATGGGAAATAAAAGACGGAACGATTCCAATTTTCTGGTGCAGGGCTCGATCTTAGCCATTGCATCCGTAATAAGCCGGATCATTGGCATGATCTACCGGTTTCCCTTGACGAGAATCATCGGAGATGTCGGAAACGATTATATGTCGGCGGCCATGGAGGTTTACAGCATTCTATTGCTGATTTCCTCCTACGGCCTGCCGCTGGCCGTTTCCAAGCTGGTATCCACCCGGGTTGCCAAAGGGGAGCGGAAAAATGCATATCGGATCTTTAAGGTGGCATTGGTTTTCGCCTTTCTTTCCGGCACGGTGGCGGCGTGTTTTCTCTACTTCGGCGCCGGCTGGGTGGCGGGGCTTCTAAAAACGCCTTTGAGTATTTTTGCCCTGCAGGTACTGGCGCCCACCCTGCTGGTGGTGGCCGTTCTTGGGGTGTTCCGCGGCTTTTTCCAGGGACTTGGGACCATGATGCCCAGCGCTCTGTCCCAACTGTTGGAGCAGGTGGTGAACGCCATTGTCAGCATCTGGGTGGCTTACATGCTCTGCCGTTACGGTGCGCGGATCGGCGCCGTGCTGGGCAATACCGATACATACGGATCGGCCTACGGCGCGGCAGGTTCTTCCGTTGGTACCGGGGCAGGAGCCGTATTCGCACTGTTGTTCGTGCTGCTGGTGTTTGCGGTTTATATGCCGGTGTACAAAAAGCAGATGCGGCGGGATACCTATTCAAGGCGGGAGAGCTGCGGGGAAGTCTTTCGGATCCTGGTGCTCACCATCATCCCGGTGCTTCTAAGTACCACCATTTACAACATCAGCTCCATCCTGGATATGGGCGTCTTCAAATACCTGGCGGACTACCAGGGCTATGAGGAAGCGGCCTACAGCACCATGTGGGGCGTGTTTGCCGGCAAGTTCAAGACCTTAAGCAATGTGCCGGTTGCCTTAGCCTCCGCCCTGGCGGCCTCCAGTGTGCCCAGCGTGGCCACGGCCTTCGCCTCCCGGAATCTACGGCTGGTGAAGGAGCGGATCCATTCGGTCTTTTATTTTATTATGGTGATTGCTTTTCCCTGTGCGGTGGGAATGGGGGTTCTGGCGCTGCCGCTGATGAATCTGATGTACCCCCCCAGGACGGAAGCAATCCAAAGCTCCAACGAGCTGGCTGCATTGCTTTTGCAGGTGGGGGCGCCTTCCATTGTTTTTTACTCCCTGTCCACCGTGTCCAATGCCATTTTGCAGGGCATCAACCGGATGAAGAAGCCGGTGATGAACGGCTTGATCGCGCTGGTGCTGCATCTGGCGCTGCTGGCCGTGCTGATGCTGGGAGCAGATCTGAACATTTATGCGGTAGCCATTGCCAACGTATGCTTTTCCATACTGATGTGCCTGCTGAACGGCTTCTCCATCTGGAGGGCGATCAGGTACCGCCAGGAGGTCAAAAAGACCTTTGTGATTCCCGGCATTTCCTCCGCGTTTATGGGCGCGGCGGTTTATGGCTGCTATGAGGGCGTCATGAAGCTTATGCACAGCAACCTCATCGCCACGCTGCTGGCGGTGGTAGTGGGCGTAATTGTGTATTTTGTGTTGCTGTTCCTGCTGAAAGGCATGGAGACGGCGGACCTTAAGGGCTTCCCCGGCGGAAGATTTTTGAAAAAAATTATGAGAAAACTACATCTTTTGCGAAGCTGACTTGTATAAAGATGGAAAATAAGGCGGATACTATTCAAAAAAGGAGCTTGGATCATGAGAAAAACGAATCGTGTCCGTCTGTTTTTTGTGTTGGGAGCCGCCGCTTTATGCGCCGCCTACAGCGGAGGCTATTATTTTGTGAAGCAGCAGGAGAAGACGCGGCCGGAGCTTGCGAAATATCAACTGCAGGAAAGTCCCGAGATTATTGAGAGCGGGAACATCCTTCTGCCCTATGAATATATTCTGAAGGAGGAGGACGGTTTTGTGGTGGTCTACTATGCCGACGGCGAGACGCTCTATGATGAGACAGCCATTCTCTTAGAGCAGCTTCCCTGGCGGTTGCAGCGGGAGATCGCGGAGGGAAAGAAGATTTCCAGCGAGACGGAATTGTATAATTTCCTGGAGAGCTATAGCAGCTAAAACGAAGCGAAAACCGCCTTTCTTCTTGATTGTTTCCGGGAGGTATGATATACTCTTGGGTAGAAAACAGAGGAAGAACAGACATGCGAAGCTATGATGTGATCGTAGCAGGAGCCGGCGCGTCGGGGATGATGGCGGCAATCAGCGCCGCCCGCCGGGGGGCCAGGACCGCTCTTCTGGAGCATATGGACCAGGCCGGGAAGAAGCTCCTGTCTACCGGAAATGGAAAATGTAATTTTACCAATCAAGTGCAGGGTATGGAGTATTACAGAGGCTTAGACCCTGCTTTTGTGTTGCCTGTATTCGCCCAGTTCGGGGTTGCGGATACCCTGGATTTTTTCCGGGACATCGGCGTCTGGTGGAAGGAGAAGCGAGGCGGTTCCATTTATCCGGCCAATGAGCAGTCTTCTACGGTCCGGGAGGGACTCCTCTTAGAGCTTGCGCGCCTGGGGGTGGAGCTTTTTTGCGGCATCGGTATCCGCTCCATCCAAAAGCGCCAGGGCCGCTTCCTGTTCGATACGAAGCAGGGGGAATTTTCTTCTTCCTGTTGTGTGCTTGCCACAGGAGGGAAAGCGGCAAAAAAGACAGGAAGCGACGGAAGCGGCATTCCATATGTTGTGGGTTTTTGTCATCCGGTGTCAGATTTTGTACCCGCCCTTGTCCAATTGCAGGGAAAACAGTCATTTTTGAAAGAACTTGCAGGAATTCGTGCACAGGGAAGGGTGTCGGTTTATGTCAACGGCACAAAAACCGCGGAGGACGTTGGGGAGCTCCAGTTGACGGAGTTCGGGGTTTCCGGCATCCCGGCCTTTCAGGTGAGCCGGTATTGTACCACCGCCCTGGCCCGGGGAGAGAAGGTTTCCGCGTCCCTTGATTTTATGCCGGATACGTCAGAAGACGCGCTGCTGGAAGACTTTTACCGCCAGCGGAAACGAACGCCAGAGCGGGAGGCGGTCCAGTGGCTTAGCGGCATTGTAAACCGTAAGCTTTCGCCGGTGCTGCTAAAGCAGGCAGGGCTGTCCCCGGGCCGCCCCCTTGGGGAGATTTCCAGGAAGCAGCTTTTGCGCCTTACCGGGCAGATCAAGGGCCTTCTGGTGGATATCATCGGAAGTAAGTCCTTCGACGGGGCCCAGGTCTGCGCCGGAGGGGTCCTGACGGAAAAGATCTCCCCAAAGACCATGGAATCCCGCCTGGTGGAGGGGCTGTATTTTGCCGGAGAGCTTGTGGATATCGACGGCATGTGCGGCGGTTACAATCTCCAGTGGGCCTTCAGCAGCGGCTGGGTGGCAGGGCTTCACAGCGCGGACGCCTCCCGGGGGCGGGGCAGGAGCCCGCAAAAGCCGGAGATGCACAGAAAAAGCCAGGGAGGAACGCCATGATACGAATTTTACAGTTGAAGCTGCCCATCGGACATACGAAAGAGGAGCTGGAGCAAAAGCTGGCAAAGGCTCTGAAGCTGAAGGGGGACCTGTTTCAGAAGCAGGGAGCGGATTATCAGATTCGCAAGCGTTCCATCGACGCCAGGAAGAAAAATGAAGTGTATTATGTATACACGATAGACGTCACCTTGAAAAAGGAACAGCAGGTGCTCAAGAAGGTTGACAATAAAAATATTATGTTAACTAACGAAGAAATCTATCAGATTCCGGTCCCGGGAAACCGGCCTCTTGCCCATCCGCCGGTGGTGGCGGGATGCGGCCCGGCCGGGCTTTTTTGTGGCCTGATCCTGGCGGAGGCGGGGTACAGGCCCCTGATTCTGGAGCGGGGAATGGATGTGCGCCGCCGGAAGGAAGCGGTGGACCGGTTCTGGCAGACCGGGATCCTAGATTCTTCCTCCAACGTCCAGTTTGGCGAGGGCGGGGCAGGCGCCTTTTCCGACGGAAAGCTCAATACGCTGGTGAAGGACGTCAAAGGGCGCAGCCGCAAGGTCCTTGAGACTTTTGTCGCCATGGGAGCGCCGGAGGAGATCTTATATGATGCAAAGCCTCATGTGGGAACCGATATCCTGATTGAGGTAGTGGAGAGTCTGCGAAAGCGGATCCACCTTCTGGGGGGAGAGGTGCGCTTTGAGACCTGTCTTACTGGGTTTCAGTGGGCGGACGGGGGCGCGGAGCGCTCCCTGGCGGGGCTGTACTGTATGCAGGGCGGAACGCGGATTCTGCTACCGGCCCAGGCGGCGGTGCTGGCGATCGGACACAGCGCCCGGGATACCTTTGAGCTGCTTTTGCAGGAAGGATTTCCCATGGAAGCAAAGTCCTTTGCCGTGGGCTTTCGGGTGGAGCATCCCCAGCAGATGATCAGCGGGATCCAGTACGGGGCGGCCTGTGCGGATAAGCTGCCTCCGGCGCCCTACAAGGTGACCGCCAATCTGGACAACGGCCGGGGCGTGTATTCCTTCTGCATGTGTCCCGGCGGCTATGTGGTCAACGCCTCCTCCGAGCCCGGAGGGCTTGCGGTCAACGGCATGAGCTACAGCGGACGGGGCAGCGGAAACGCCAACAGCGCCATCATCGTATCGGTAACGCCGAAGGATTTCGGCGGGGAAGGACCCTTAGCCGGTGTGGACTTCCAGCGGCGGATGGAGCGCCGGGCCTTTGCCCTGGCGGAGGGAAGGATTCCCCAGCAGCTTCTGGGGGATTTTGCGGCGGGCATTTGCAGCCGCGCCTACGGGGAATTTGAAAGCCGCACCAAGGGAGAACGTGCGTTCGCCCCGCTGCACACGCTGTTTCCGGAAGAAATCGGCGCATCCTTTCTGGCAGGCATGCACCGTTTTGCCCGGGCCCTTCCCGGCTTTGACCGGGCGGACTGCATTGTATCCGGCGCAGAAAGCCGCACCTCCTCCCCGGTACGGATCCGGCGGAATGAGGGGCTGGAAGCGGCCGGGGGCGTTTACCCCTGCGGCGAGGGGGCCGGCTATGCCGGCGGGATCATGTCCGCAGCCATGGACGGCATGAAGGTGGCGGAGGCCATCATTGCAAAATACCAAAGGCCGGTGACGTAAGACGACAGCAAACCAAAGAGAAGCGAAGGAAGGAAGAACGATCGTGGCTGAAATGACACCAATGATGCAAAAATACTTAGAGACCAAGAAGGAATACCCGGACTGTATTTTATTTTACCGTCTGGGGGATTTCTATGAGATGTTCTTCGAGGACGCAAAGACTGCCTCCAGGGAGCTTGAAATCACCCTCACCGGGAAAAACTGCGGCTTAGAGGAGCGGGCGCCCATGTGCGGCATTCCCTACCATGCGGTGGAGGGCTATCTGAACAAGCTGGTTTCCAAGGGCTACAAGGTGGCCATCTGTGAGCAGGTGGAGGATCCCAAGCTGGCCAAGGGACTGGTCAGACGGGAGGTGGTGCGGATCGTAACGCCGGGCACCAACCTCAATACCCAGGCGCTGGACGAAAGCAAAAACAACTATATCATGTGTATTGTATACCTGGAGGACCGTTACGGGGTATCCATCGCGGATGTATCCACCGGCGATTACCTGGTGACGGAATTGGACAGCGAACGGAAGCTTCTGGATGAGATTTTCCGTTTTTCCCCGGCGGAGATCGTCAGCAACGAGGCGTTCTGCATGAGCGGGATTGAGTTTGAGGAGCTTAAAATGCGGCTGAATATCGCCGTCTATTCCCTGGATTCCTGGTATTTTAGCGACGAGACGGCACAGAATATTTTAAAGGAGCATTTTCATGTGGACCGGCTGGAGGGGCTGGGGCTTAAGGATTACGGCTGCGGGACCATTGCGGCGGGGGCGCTTTTGAAATATCTCTACGAGACCCAGAAGACCTCCCTGGAGCATCTGTCCCATCTTCAGATCTACACCACGGGAAAATATATGATTATCGACAGCTTCACAAGACGCAACCTGGAG
>CATJBQ010000100.1 GCA_949738465.1 uncultured Lachnospiraceae bacterium | reverse complement strand
TTCTTAAGCCCCTCCTGCTTCTGGAGGCTTACGTGGGTGGACATCCGCTTTTTTTCCCTGCTGGTAATGACGGCCACGATCACCGTTGGGCTGAACCGGTTCCCGGTATTATTCTGGATCAATAAGACCGGACGGACACCGCCCTGCTCGCATCCAATGACCGGGCTTAGATCCGCATAATAAATGTCACCTTTCCTTAACCTCATCTTTACCTCCCCTCAGAGCATATCGGACTCCGACATTGTCACTGCTCATCTTCCCACCGGCCATAGGCATCATAAGCTTCCCGGCTGGCAATAGGGATATCCGGGGCCTCAGCCTCCCCCATCTGGATCGGGGCCAGCAGGGGCAGGATCTGCCTGCGCAGCTCCTGGTCAGGGCACCTGTCAATAGAGCCTCCTGCCGTATCCAGGATCAGCCGATCTATAAAATCCGTCAGGATAATCTTTTGGGCATCCATCTGGTGGGCCCCGATAAAGGCTGCAATATTGCCCGGTGTCATCTCGAAAACAAATTCCTTTTCAGCTCCTCCACCGTTAGGATATAGGTATGCATATCCTAACCTTCCCTCCGACGCGTAGAGCAGGTCTTCCACTTGTTCGATATCTTCCTGTTTCATAACATTTCTCCGTTTCCATAGTTCTTTTATGTAACAGACTGCAGCCTACTATGGAAGCAGACTACAGCCTTATTTTATTGCAATCGGAAACTCACTACATGCATTTCCAATTACACCAAATCAATCTTTTTGGTCTTTGCCGATATTTGTGCCGCGACACCCCTCGGCTTTTAGGGCAGTGCCCACTGGGAACATTTCTTCCGGCCATGCATTTGGCCTCATAGGAATCCCACCTCCCCGTGGTTCTCACCGGGCCGCCCTCGTTGGCTGCGGCGGATCACGGAGGAGTCTCCATGTGGGTGCTCGGCCTGTCGACTGGACGGAAGTATCATTGTGCCTTACTGCCTGTCATCGCCTGCGTTGTAGATGCGCCACAACGTCTGAGTCCGGAACAGCAGAAAATAAAAGCTTCTTAGTGCGTCAATGATATTTTTCTGCATATTCCCCTCATCTGGCTTGCCGATTTTACCGGCAGCAGAAGGAACGTAAAAGAAATGCTGGGTATGAATTTGTCAAAGGGCATCTGGAAAAACTTCCTTCACTTTACATGCCGAAAAAAGGACGTGTTGAGCGGAAATTTTTTTAATTTTCCAATATTTTTTTTAATTTCTCCAGAATCCGATGCTTCCGGTCATTAATGGTTTTCTGCGGGATACCCGTTCGGGCTGACCATTCACGCTCTGATAAGCCAGAAAAGAAAAGTGCATAGATCAGTTCCCGTTCTTCCTTCATGAGCATGGACAGGCCCTCCTGTAACCTGTCCAGCATAATCTTCCTTTCCACCAATTCTTCCACATCCGCCTTGGAATCCCGGAGAATCTCCTCCCCATTAAATTCCCCTGTAGTGAGCATGTCATAAGAAAAATCCCCATTATCTGCTGACTGCTCCATTAGGTATTTCTGCCTGCGCTTATCTTTATAAAATTCAATATAAACCTCTTTTGGCACTTCCATTAACATTCCATACAGTGGAAGGAAATATTTGTTTCCAAATGCGGCATCTGATTTACAACGGTCACAGAACTCCTGATCGCTTATTTCTATGTATCCATTGCCTGCTGATAGATATATTTTCCTGGGTGTATGTTTCACCGTATTCTTCCTCCGTTCAATCATTTTGTATTTCCCAAAACGATTGATCCGGAGGGCCCCGGCATTCCATATAAAACCAGATGCCGGAATTATAAAATCTTTTTTCTTTATACAGAACAGCCCGGTTACACTTACTATCTGGCGCAAAATAAAAGAGCCGCAGTCCACCTGTATGAACGCAACTCTTTGAAAAATCTATGCTGTTCCAGAATAAAATCTTTTTTTGCAGCCTGGGGCCACCTGCTCCATCTTGCAGAGTACATCTGGCTTATTCCGCTTTGCAATTATAAAGTATTGCCTCTGCTGCCCGAAATTAAGTGGCTGTGTTTTGTTATCAAAAAAGCCATAGAGCCAGGTATCTGCACCATACGCAAATCCGCTGTCTCTATGGCTCTTCTGGAATTAACCGTCCGTTTGCTGCCAGCTGCAGTCATTACTGCATCTTCCTCTTTCTAATAACAATGTCCCTAAGATGCCAGCCCCGGATTCAATGAATCCGGGCCCCATCCTTCACCTCATACTCCAATGTATATTCGTACAATGCTTCTATTTCCACATCCTCCAACAGCTCCGTAAGCCAGATCCTCTCCCCTTCCATCCGGATTCCCCTGCATCCCCCAACTGATACCTTGAAATCATACCCTGGCGCCTCCTGCCCGTCCCTGCTGCCCAGACAGTAAACTACGACTGAGGCCTGCCGCAGCGCCGCCACATCAATGGCAAACCTCTCCGCCTCCACGCCATCCGGCAGGTACTCCATGCCATAGAGACAGGCATATGGGTCATCTGAGATAACAATGCACAGGTATCCCTCCTCCCGGAACTTCTGCTGAATCCTGGCCGATGCCGTAAGGGCAGGCCTGCCCTCCCCCTCTGCCAGGGGTCCGGCGGCAGCCTCCGTAAACCCTTCCACCAGGATCCTGGCCGTATCCTCCGCAAATCCCTCTTCCGGCATATGGCCTGCACGGGCCACAAATTCCCGGTACTGCCCCACATCCCAGAAAAGGGGTCCCCCGCTGTCCGGCCCTATGGGCGCATCCCCGGCCTTCAGGAAACCAAGCCTGTACGCATCCCCGGCATATAGAAAGCCAAGCCTGCACGTTTCCCAGCAAAATCGACACGCCTCCAGGTCCACTTCCCGGCTCCCGGAAGGCACAAGCACCACCGGTGCATAGGGATCCCGGCCCACGGCCTCCCGCAGCGCTGCCAGGCTGCCTGCCCTTTCCTTCACATGAAAAAAGAAGAACTCCTGCTGCTGCCGGTCCTCCCCGGTCTGGAAAAGTACCGCATCTTCCACAAAATCCGGGCGCATGCGGAACGCCGTGCTTCCCCGCCCTGCAAGCCTCCGGTATACCTCCGCCGCCGTCCTGTCTTTTTCCGGCAGCCCGCAGAGGATCCCATGCACCCTGGCAGTAATTAAGGGCGCTGCATAGCTGTTGGACACCTGGGTCTCAAAAAAGAAGCCGTCCCATGCTGGGAGCATATGCCTGCTGGATGCATGGATCTGCACCTGCTCCCATCCTGCTTCCCTTGTATAAAAGGAATCCTCCGTTAGATCCCCGTCTGTCATCACCCCCAGTACGCCCATCAGGCAGGCCGGGGCCGTATAGGCCCCGCTGTTGCTGTGGGCCGCCACAACGGTCTGCCCCTTCTGCAAAAGCCTTGCCGTAATTTTCCTCAGGGGGGCATAGTCCAGCCACAGGGTGCTCCCCAGGCTCAGGTGGATGAGCGGGATCCGCTCCTTAGCGCACCATTCCAGGGCCGCCAGGAGCTGCCCGATGGAAGCCTTCAGCTCCCCCGCGGCAAACACCTGGAGGGAGCAGAAGCTGGCCGTGGGCGCATATTTTAAGATGATCCTGGCAGAGGTCGTCCCATGGTCTGTCAGGATCTCCCCCTCCCGTTTTTCCACGCTGCCGTCCTCCTTTACGCAAAGGTCGTATTCCGGCAGCAGACCCGGGCAGAGGGCGGGCTCTATCCCGTCATCGATCAGTGCAATCCGCATGGTTTCCTCCCCTTTCCTCCCGGCCCGGCACCAGGAAATGCTCCTGCTGGTAACGGAACAGTTCGGCAAACCTGCCGCCTGCCGCAAGCAGCTCCTCCTGGGTGCCTGCCTCTATGACCCTTCCGTGCTCCAATACAATGACCCGCTCCGCCAGGGAGATATTGGTCAGCCGGTGGGAGGTGAACAGCACCGTCTTTCCTTCCGTCATCTCTTTCAGCCGGCCAAACAGCAGATGCTCCGCCCTGGGGTCCAGGCTGGAGGATGGTTCATCCAGGACCAGGGCCGTATGCCTGCGGAAGAACGCCCTTGCAAGGGCCACCTTCTGGTACTGCCCGATGGACAGCTCCAGCCCGTCCTCCTCCAGGATCCGCGTCAGCCCGGTGTCAAGCCCTTTCGGGGCCGCTTCCAGGATCCCGCCGCAGCCCCCTGCCTCCAGGGCCTCCAGGACCTCCGCTGCGCCCCCCTCCCTGGCAAGGTCGGAGATCCGGATGTTCTCCCCCAGGGAAAAGCTGTAGCTGGGCTCGTCCTGGAAGTATACACTGAAATTCTTCCAGAGCTCCGACAGCCGGTACTCCCGGATATCCGCCCCGTTGATACGGATCTGGCCTGCATCCACATCATAGAAACGCAGGAGCAGCTTGACCAGCGTGGACTTCCCGGCCCCGTTCAGGCCCACCAGGGCCATCCGCTCCCCCGGGCGCACCTGGAAGGAGACATCTGTGAGAACCGGCTTTCCCGTCCCCGGGTAGGCAAAGCCCACATGGTCAAACTCGATGGTCTCCACCCGCGGCAGCAGCCGCTTCCCCGTATCGGCCACATGGTTTCCAAACTGGTCCAGGGATTTCAGGTTTTTAATTTTCAGCTGGTCATCCAGGATCTGCATGGCGGCGCTGGAGAGCATATAGATGCTGCCCCAGAGCTGTGCAGCCAGGCCGCTGTACAGGGAATAGTCCCCGACGGTAGCCCTCCCGCCCAGCACCTGGAAAGCCAGGGAAATGCCGATCCCCGTGGCAGCGGCCTCCGGCAGGCATTCCAGACATATGGTCCATACGGTGCGGGAACGGCTGACCCGCTTCCGCTCCTCAAACAGGCCCTTCCAGATCCGCCGGTATTTTTCCCGCAGGTAGCCGCCTATGCCGAACAGCCTGATGCTTTTCACATAGGCCCGGTCGATGGTCAGAGACTGGAGGTAGGACTTCCTGCGCTCCCCATTGATCTGGTCAAGGCTCAGCTGGTAGACCAGCTTTACATATCTTGCCGAGGCAATGGAGGCAGGGACCGCTGCCGCCAGCATGATCAGGCTGTAGGCCGTATTTTCACGGGCCAGGATCAGGAATACGGTCACAAAGGAAATGCTGGCGCTCAGGGCCTCCAGGACATTCCAGAGGAGGTAGCCCAGAGCGGGCACGTCCCGCATACAGGTGGTCAGCCTGTCATAATATTCCGGATTGTCAAAATATTCAATATCTGCCGCGGAGGCTTTCTCCATCATCTTAAGGGAGAGCCTCCCTCCCAGGATGTCCTCCTGCATGGCCTGGGCATACTGCCCGGCCTTGCGCAGCGCTGCGCTGCCCAGGGAAATGGCCAGCATCCCGCCCAGGAGGGCTGCTGCTGCCTGCAAGGCCCCCCCGGCCACCCAGGCCCCGGCCAGGAGGTCCAGCAGGTATTTCCCCAGCAGGGACGACAAAACCGCCAGCAGGGAGGGGAACAGACTCCCGGCCAGCCGCAGCAGGGTGTAAAAGGGCGAGGCTTCCCAGGACAGGACAACACACGTCTTAACGGCATCCCAAAAGGCTGCTGCACCCTGGCGGAGCCTATGCCGGCGCCGCTTCACGAGTAAGCTCCCCGTCCGACATCTTCCATACGGCATCCGAGACAGCCGCGATCTCCGGGTCGTGGGTCACCACGATCACGCAGTATCCCAGTTCATGGGCCAGCCGTGTAAAGATGGCAATGATATTTTTGGTATTCTCCCCGTCCAGGTTCCCGGTGGGCTCATCCGCCAAAAGGATCTTTGCCCCACCGGAAAGGCTGCGGGCGATGGCCACCCGCTGCTGCTCTCCCCCGGAGAGGTTGGCCGGGTAGCGCCTGTATTTTTCCGGGGCAAGACCCACCATCGCAAGGTTCTCCTCCGCCTTCTTGGCCGCCTCCTTTTTGGATACCCCGTTCAGCTCCAGGGGGAACATCACGTTCTCCAGCACCGTCAGCAGCGGGAACAGCTGGAAGGACTGGAAGATCACCGACACCTCCTGGCGGCGCCACAGGTCCCGGTCCATCCCCAGCACGTCCTGTCCGTCCTTTACGATCGTTCCCGATGCCGGCTCGTCCAGCCCGGCCAGTATGGATAAAAGGGTGGTCTTCCCGGAGCCGGAGGGGCCGATCACGGCTGCCATCTGGCCGCCCAAGAAGTGGCAGCTTACGTCTTTTAAGACGTTCTTGTCCGCTTTTTTGTATTTATAGGTGATGTGGTCTAAGGTTAATGTAGCCATATTTCCCTCCCGTTTTATCGAATATATGTTCCGTTACTCTTTCTCCTGCAGCAGCTCCAGAGGCCTGCCGCTGGTCACTAGCATTGCACCGGCCATAGTCCCGATGAGACAGCCCAGGAAATAGCAGCCTGCCGCCAGGGGCATGGCCGCAAGCCCCTCCGGTCCGGTCAGAAATCTTGTCAGCACCGCCCCAAGCAAACCTCCCAGCAGGTTGACCACCAGTAGCTCCAGGGCCAGCACCGCCCTCGTGGGAAGCCTCCCCACACCAAGAACCCGCAGGATGGCCGCCTCCCGCCTCCGCTGGAACAGGAACAGGATGGACAGCCCGGCAGCGGCCAAAAAAGCCACCCCATTGGCAATGGGATAGAGAACCTTCATCAAAGCGATATTTTTCTCCATTGGCACCACTGCTTGACGCAACTCTCCATCCCAGATTACAAGGGACAGGCTTTGCAACCCTGCATCAGGCGCATCTATGATCTCCTGGCTTTTCTGGCGGAATTCATCCAACTCCTGGTTTTTTTCGGTATCCAGGATAAGCTTCGCTGTAGTATAATAAAGGCCGTCCTTCTCCAGCAGCTCCAGGAATGACATCGGCATAAGCAACGGACCACTTTCCTGGCCTCCAACACTTTCAGAATAAAACCCGCCTGCCACAGCGCCAACCATCATCTCCTTTTTACTATCCGAAATCAGCAGACCCTCTCCACCCCGCAGCCCCCATTTTTCCCATAGGGGCTCTGGCAAGATGGCTGGCGCCGCAGAAATAAGCCCAAATGCATCCATCTGTGTATAATCCTCCCCAAAAAGCTCTGGCCCATACCCTTCTCCATAACAGACTTGTATCATGCTTCCAGGCTGGGAAAGATACTGCTCTATATCAGCAATTCCATAGATGTCCACCTTTTCCAACTTTCCGGCATCTGCTGTCCCCACATACCCCGATGCACCCGCCACCTGGAAATATTCCTTTACAAAGCCCGTATCCAAAAACTTTTCTATTGTCTCCCTTGAAATATAAGCCCCTCCATGCCCGTCTACATATACCGCGTCATTCATTTTCCCAATCTGTGCGTCGACAACAATCGAACGAAACAGGCGGCTTATCTCCCGTTCTCCCGCTTCTATAGAATACCACAGCCAGCAGGACGCCACCAAAAAGACTGCGGCGGGCAGCAAGGCAAATACTGCCCGCATGGAAAACCGGAACAGATGGCGCCTTATAAACCTGATCAGAACCGCCAGCGGCGTCCTCCCGACGGAGCTTGCCGCTGTTTTCCGGGCAAGAGGGCGGGCCTCTCCCGGCCCTCCAGCCGTTTTCTGGCTGTAAATACTGCTTCGATCAACCGCTCCTTTGTCTTGGGCAGGCGTTTCCCCTGCCGCTTTTTGGAACTGGTCTCCGCCACCCCTTAGAATGGAAAGAACCGGTTTTCTGGCCCATAGCAGGCTTCCTCCCAACAACATCATCGCAGACATAAGCCAGCACAGCAGGCTGATCCCGGCAAACCAGGCCAGAGACGGTACTGTCCATTCCCCCGCCTCCAAGGCCGCCAGAGTCGTCCCTGCCCGGGTAATCCCGTATCTCCATCCCAAGCCCCCTCCAAGCAGCAGCACCGCACCCTCTAAGGCCAGCATGGGCAGACTGGCACAGGCGACAGCCTTTTTCACCGGGACACCCATGGCACGGGCTATGGCAATCTCGTTCTTCCTCTGCCATATGTACAGAAATGCAGACACCCCTAAGGCAGATGTCATCACTACCGCAAAAACCAGGAAACTGTAAAATCCCCCCTGCTCCACCGCCTGGGCAGACTGGTAGAAATTGTCCCAGTTATTCTCCACAAAGGTGACCGTACATCCTAAGGATGCCAGAATGTCTTTCATATCCTGTATAAATGCGTTCTTGTCCCTGGGATCAGCCAGCACAAAACTGAAGCTGTCCTGTAATACCTCATTCCTCTGTTTTGACACATAATGCTCCGGCAGGCAGCTATCCGGCATATACACATAAATACTACGCTGGCTTAAAGGCGCGTATCCCGGACCCCCTACCATCCCGCCGTAAAGACGCCCGTAAATCCCCACAATTTCCAGCGTTATTTCTGTCTTGTCGCAGGTATCCCAGGTATCTGTCTCACAACTCAGCGTATATCCCAGGAATTCCGGCTCTTGATCCTGAAGCGTCATTTTCAGCATATCTCCAATAGACAGGCCGCGCAGATCCGCAAACTCTTTCATGACCATGCACACTCTCCGTCCTTCCTCCTGATCCTCCCTTGTCAGCCAACGCCCCTCTTCCAGATAGAAATCCCTGGACGATTCCTGTACTTGAGGCAGAAGCCGCATATCGGCAGTTGTAATTGCCAGCATGGCATGGCGGTTCCGCTCCTGGAGCAAGGCTTGCTCATCAATGTACTGCCACGCTGTTTCCCTGTCCGGCTCTCCTTCCAAAAACCACACACCTTCCGCCATCTGCGACAGACGCACTACCATCCCCTCGCCGTAAAAACCACCGTTTTCTTCTGTCGGCGGAAAACCTTGAACCAGATAACCCTTGCCTTCTTCCAGCAAGGGAGCCAGTGCCGGCACCTCCAGTACCAGCATCTTCCCTTCCTGAATATATTCCGGATACCCATATACCCCTTCTGTTATCCGGAAGTCATACCTATTTACCCCTTTTTTTAAATCTTCCCGTATTCGGACAACCTCCCCCCATGCCATTAGGCTGCTGACCCTGACTCCATACGCATAGTCACCTTCCTGGTTATCGCTGGAATACCCATCTACGTCCGCATTATAGACATCCGACAGGATCGCAGGGCAGGCCCGGTTCCTATCTGTCATTTCCACATACGAGCTCTCCTGCACCAGCAAGGCTGCGTCCGTCACAAACCCGTCCGCAGATGACAACGTGCCTACCGGACGGTATTCCCTGGAAATCCTCTCAATCTCACCTCTTACAGACAAATATTCTGCGGAACGGAGCAGGAAGCCATAAGAAGTTGCGGCTATCAGAACCAGCAGCAGCAGGCTTCCCTTACGCCGTATGAATGATTTCCAGAATAATTTTAATTCCATCGCTATCTCTCCCCTCGTTCATCTATAGCCGATAAATTACGAAAGGGTGTCTCTGATTTCCAAAACACCCTTTCGTAATTTACTATTACAGTTTCTTGTTACTGTTCGCCGAAGCATTTGCTGAAGAATATGTGGATGAACTACGCCTACCCGCAATAATTTTTTGATGTGCAGCAGTATAGTCACTTTGTGTTGGATTGTAAGTCTGGCAAGCACATAAACAACCTCCCGTCCCACAACTGCATGCTGACATATTGCATCCGCATATAGCATATCCTTCTATAGAACGCTGTACACTCGTTTTCTTCTGAATTCTCACATTTTTCACCTCGCTTTCTTTCCTAAATTTATAATTATCTGTTTGAAAGATAATTACCTTACGTGGCTGGCAGCAAGAACCGCCTGTGCTATCCCCTCAATAGAATCGAATCCATGGTTATCTAAAGACTCTCTTCTAATATATACGCCATACTTTTTCTCTATTTCAAATAGAAGATATACCAATTCCACCCCTGTTAATCCAATTTCCAATGAAGTTAAACGGTTTTTCCAATAGTTGTCTTCCAGCATCTCTTTGGGAATTTTAAAATACTGTTCCACCATCTCTGCAACAGACTGACAAAGCTCCTTTTCATTTTTCATCTACATCTTCCTCATTTTCCAATAATCTCTGCAAATACACTCCGAATTGTCTCGTCTGGGTAATTACATTACATACAGGTATATCAGCTTCTATAGCTTCACGATTGATAAAATCCTTCATCCTATCACAAAAATCGTAAAAAACTGACAGGCGTTTGTTATTGATGATATCTGATGAATCTATAATGGCATTACTTGCATGAACCATTCCGATCCCTGCTCCAAACCTCAATTGAAAATCTTGATCCAGCATTTTTACAAAACCATTTTGAGCCAAATCATATGGCACACAACAAACAATCATGTCTACCTGAACGGCCTGGCATAACATATAGGTCCGGATTCCGAATCCATTTGGGGCAAGGTCATTATAACGGATCATTGCATCTGGCGCTTCCATTACAATAATATCTGGGACAAATTCCTTTTCTATTATCTGAAATATCCGATTTATCCTTTGAATTTTCTCGCTTTCTTCTTCATCTCCGGAATACAATGGTTCCAAATCTAAGAAACCGAAAATTCCTGCCGCCGCTTCCTTTGTTATGGTTGCAACCACACATCCCATATCTTGTAAAATTCTTGAAACAGCCACCGTCACTTCTAAAACATCCGCTTCCTCTATTATCCCGCCAACCAAAATAACTGGCACATAGATTTGATCATACCCCGGCAACTCCAATGGCTCTTTCCAAAAACTTTCAGATGAAATTATCTGGATATCTTTTTCCTTCTCTGCTTCTTTTGAAGGCCACTCTGGAAGGGATACAGATTTATGAACCAATATAACCACATCTTTTCCGCAGGACAATACATCTGATATAATAGATTGTCCTTCAGAACCTTCCTGCAGATATTCCCACATTAAAAGCAGCGTATCCCACTGGTCGCTCTTAACATCTAACTCATCCAACACCCGTATCCCTAAGTCCGGCTGATTGCAGGCGGCACCAGCATCTTTTCCAGCTAAACCCATTCCCGGTAAAGCAATCAGTTCTGTCAATTCATACTTGGACTGCATTTCATGAAAATGCCTGGCAATTGGGAGCAGCTTTTTATGAAAAGGAAAAATCGCAGCCTTTTTCATACGTCTTGTCCCCCTTCCTTCTTACGAATCTGTTCTTTATAATAAACAGGAACCTCGTGTGCCAATATATACTCTCGGAATTTGTTATAAGCCTGTGCCCTGCTATACTTACAATACCGCATTCTGCCCTCCGCCGATAAATCCTCCTCCCCAGAATCTGCCTTTTTGGCACACTGATCGCATAGCCTAAAGCACCAGCAATCTTTACAAACATCCTCTGTTAATTTTCCAACTTCCAGAAGCCGCTGAACCTTAGTCATCTCAAATCCTGAATCAATATGACCAATCCGCATTGCCTCCGATTGCTCACTTACCCTCTCGCAAGGAAAGATATGTCCATCCACATCAACAAACATCCGCATTGCCCCTGGAATACATGGACCCGCAGGGACATCATTTTCATTCAATTCCCCCATCATATCAATATGATACAATTGTCCAAAAATATTTTTCACCATCAAATTTGAAATAGCAGGAACCTTCTCTTCCGGGTAACGTTTCCAACGTGCCAATAATGCTAAAAAGAAACTGTATTCAGAATTCTGGATATATTCCTCTGACGTCTCAGCTATAGTCCCATCATAATCGTAATCAACAATAGAAGCCATTAAATTCTGGGGGACAATCGTCTGATCTTTACAAACCCTGCAGATTTCTTCGAAATCATTAGCAGGATCCATCACCATACTGTATTGTATATCTTTCCAATAATCGGGATACCGTTCCTTAATCCTTTGAATCTTGGCCATTACCACATCATATGTCCCTTCCCCGTTCCCAAAACGGCGGTTACGATCATGGATTGTTTTGGGGCCATCCAGGCTTATCATTAACGAAACATTATTTTGTACCAGATAATCTACAATATCATCCTCTAGCAAAGAACCATTCGTTGTCAAATTATAAGTAAGCCTCTTTCCCCAAAAAACTTTTTTACTATACTCAACTACCTGTTGGACCAGATCAAAGTTCAACAATGGTTCTCCTCCATAAAATCCAATGTTGGCATCCGGGCTATCAAGTGAGTGATCTCGCAAAAAATCTACCGCCCTTTTAGCAACCGTAAAATCCATCTTACGATTAGAATGACTCCTTTGCTGCAGATTATGATCTTCAGAATAAATACACACCACTTTACAACTTTATAAATAGTTACCATGTTGCCTAACCGCCTGTTTCAAGGCATTGATTACCACGTTTGATTTTATATGGGTTTCGATGTTTTGCACGAAACTGGCAAAAAATACCTGCCGCCGGATCTGTTCACTTAGCACAAACCGGAATTCCTGTACACTTTCTGTTTGATATTGTGCAAACGCTTCCTCCTGGT
>CATJBQ010000099.1 GCA_949738465.1 uncultured Lachnospiraceae bacterium | reverse complement strand
CGATTCATGATACCGTGCATGAGATGGCAAGGGATGAGGCCAGACATGGCAAGGCATTTGAGGGACTTCTTAAGAGGTACTTTGGCTAAGAAGAACATCGCGTAATATAAGGCTTAATAGAGGATGGACACATTGTTGTCTGTCCTCTTTTTTTAACATAGAAGGCGGCGACTCGGCCCTCATGATTCAATGTGTGGGAAAATCTTGTCATAAAAATAGTGATAGTCATATTAGCGGGATTATGATAAAATACCTTTATACAACTATTTTACATGGCATTCTTCGATAAATGCAGGCTGGACATTAACCCAATAATCATTTCTGCCTACTGCGACAAGCTATGATTAAGGAGGAAAAATATGCAAAAAATTATTCAATCACTATTACCACAATATTTATCAGAGGTTCAAAAAATATACGGTTCACATTTAAAAAGTGTGATTCTTTACGGTTCTTATGCAAGAGGGGATTACACGTAAGATTCAGATATCGATATCATGATTCTGGTAGATTTACCGAATGAGGAATTAGATTGCTATTTAGATTCCTTGTCAGAGCTTGGGTTTCAATACAATGTAGAATATGATGTATGGATTATGCCTGTTGTTAAGAATATAGAACATTCTCAACATTGGGTTTCAGCATATCCATTTTACAAGAATGTCCAGAAAGAGGGGGTTACGTTATATGAAACAGCCTGATTCAATAGATGTTGGAACTCAAATGGATATTGCGGGATACCGCTTACAGACTGCCAAAGAAGATTTAGATACAGCAAAATTGACTTCTTCATCAAGACAATACCGCGCCGCAAATAACAGAGCCTATTACAGCATTTTCCATTCTATATGCGCTGTGCTGGCAAAAGAAGGAATTGCTTTCAAACGCCATAAAGACACAATTAGTTATTTTAATAAAAACTACATCCATACAGGCATTTTTCCAAAAGAATCAAGCGAAAGATTGTAATGGCAGAGGAAATTCGACACGCAAGCGATTATGAACGTTTTATATCGCTTCAAAAGAAATAACGGCACAGCAGATACAGACAGCAGAAGCTTTTTTAATTTTATCCGCTGAATATCTGGAAAAATAATGACGGACGTCAACAGTTTCGAACATTTAAGGGCATGCCGGAGCAATCCGGCATACCCTTATTTTACCTTATAGCGCAATCGTAAATAAGAGTTCTCCAAAACCACACATTCTTCCAGCTTAAGAACACCTAATTTTGACAATTCGCTTTGTGAGGACAGGGATCTGCCGTCAATTAAGGTGGGCGTATCCTTGCCGCCAATCAAAACCGGAGCAACAACAAGATCCACATAATCGATTAGTTTTTCGCGGAGAAATAAGCCATTCAGAGTCCCGCCGGTCTGTATTGTGATTCTCTCACAGCCAAATTCTGATTTCAGCTTTATCAGTGCGTTTTCCAGCGATAATTCTTTTTGATAGATAATATGAAAATTTTCTTCCTTTATGTTAAACGCCGGGTGTTTCGCATTTGACGTAATCAGTACAAAATTCTTTGATAAAGCGCAAAAATATTGTATTCCATTTTCATTTAAATGATGGTTATCTATTACCACAAACGATACCGGCGTCCGGTCAGGCATTTTCTTTGTATTGACGCCGATTTTTGCCTGGACCCGGCCCGAATTAAGGCTCCATAAATCTGTTGTCTGCTCAATTTCATAATATTGGTGCAGGCCCTCGCTGACCCCTGCAATTTGGGGAAAATCTTTGTCTACATCCAGATCGTCCGTTGCGCCGGTGCTTATTTTTCCGTCAACCGACATCAGCATAAACAATCTTGTAATCGGTCTGTTCATTTATTTTCTCCAATCGTCTTTTCCATACAAAAACGCCGCCACATCGCAGACATATTTCTTACATGGCATGGGCCGAGGCGGTTCCATCTCCTGCAGCTTCCCTTCCATCAGCTCCCGGGCCCCCTTCAAAATCCCGGGAATAATATCCGGCGCCAGCGGATAGCTTCCATGGGAAGGCCATATGGTATCAAAAGCATCCGACATCCCTGTCATTTTTTCCAGGCTGCATTGGAACGCCTCCATATTGCGCCCCGCACCGAACATATAAATCTCCCCGTCCTGGATCGTATCGCCGGAAATAAGCATACGCTTTTCCCGTTCCAGCAGCATAATGCTTCCGGGCGTATGTCCCGGCGTTAAGATCACTTCAAACTTCCAGCAGCCCAAATCGATGGTATCTCCTTCCCACAGGGGGCGGACCGCCTCCATAGAGCATCCCTCTGGCAGCGCATTTTTATAATGCTCCATCTCTGCCGGGTGCATATACACCGTCTCAAACTCCCGGTTGCATCCGGTATGGTCCCCATCTGTGTGGGTATTTACCAGGAAAATGGGTAAATCCGTCAGACATGCGGCCATTTCCCGGATCCGCAATGTGCCAAAACCCGTATCCACCAGCATCGTCCGATGCTCCCCTTCCAATAAAAAAGAGCGGACATCGTTTTCCTCAATCATCCAAAAATGTTCTGCAATTTTTACAATGTGATCCATTTGCTGCCTCCATTCATTCTCACTACACGTATGTTTTTCAAAAAAAGTATAGCATACCAGCGGGGGCAAAACAAGAAATATTGATCCCGTCCCTATACAAATAAGGGGAGGTATAGTATATTGAATATGGATAAAAAAGAAAGGACGGAAGAAAATGAATTTATTAAAAATCGCCTTATTACAGATTGCACCCGGCAATACGCCGGAGGAAAATCTCCAAAAGGGAATAAAATCCTGCAGAAAAGCAAAGGAATACGGCGCGGACATTGCGCTGTTTCCTGAAATGTGGAGCAACGGATATCATATTTATGGCCGTCCGGTCAGTGCATGGAAGGAGGAGGCCATCTCTGCCGAAAGCGAGTTTGTCCGGACCTTTGGCCGTCTTGCAAAGGAGCTTGAGATGGCGGTCGGCATTACCCTGCTTGAAAAATACGAAGACGCTCCCCGCAATTCCCTGGTTCTTTTTGACCGGTTTGGCGAACGTAAGTTTGTTTTCGCAAAGGTGCATACCTGTGATTTTGATGTGGAACGGAATTTGACGCCTGGGGAGGATTTTTATGTTACGGCGCTGGATACCGCCTGCGGGGAGGTCCAGGTGGGCGCCATGATTTGTTACGACCGGGAATTCCCGGAGAGCGCGAGAATTTTGATGCTGAAGGGAGCGGAGCTGATCCTGGTGCCCAACGCCTGTCCCATGGAGATCAACCGCCTTTCGCAGCTCCGTGCCCGGGCGTTTGAGAATATGACGGCCATTGCTACCTGTAATTATCCGGGCTCCGTACCCGACTGCAACGGCGGGTCCAGTGTTTTTGACGGCGTGGCTTATCTCCCCGGCCTGGAGCATTCCCGGGATACCTGCCTGTTAAAGGCGGACGAAAGCGAGGGAATTTTTGTTTCCGGAATCGATCTGGAGCAGCTACGCAATTACCGGGAGAACGAGGTCCACGGGAACTGCTACCGGCATCCGAAGAAATACGGGCTTTTGGTGGATCGGAAGGTTCAGGAGCCGTTTATTCGGGAGGGTTATCGGGAGTAACGTAATATTTTCCGACGTTCTCTTTCAGCTTTTCAAATAATGGATAATAAACCGTTATAATATCCTGGAATCGTTCCTCCGCAAAGGATCCGTCATAATCGTGAGCTAAGTGATTTCTCACCCGGAGCATCTGCATCCACTGGTCGTTATCGATGATTCCATTGGTAAAGGCCTGGTGCAGTGTTTCACGGGGCGATCCGACTGCAAAGTCCAGAATGCCAAGCTTTTTGATCAATATATCCTTCATTACCTTCCATGAAATATCAAATGTAAGGCTGAAGTTTAAAACCGTCCCTTCCAGTACAAATTCTGCCTTAGGGTCGGCTTTCCTGCTTTTTTCCAGATTCTGCAGGCTTTTACAGAACGTATGGTAACGATTAATAAATTTGTTTTCCATATTTTTTAATATCCTCCCGTAGATATGGATTGTGAATGTTATCATAATCAAAAATGTCGATTTTCCGGAGCGTATCGATTTCTGCCACTGCCGCTTCCAGCCGCAGCGTATCCTCGCACCCGTACACAACAAAATCGATATCGCTTGTTGGCGTCGCTGTTCCTGTTGCAAAGGAACCAAAAAGCTCTAACCTTTTTACACCGTTTGCCCGGCATATTGCGGCAACCTGGTCGATCAGTTCCGATATTGGCATTACATCCGGCATCCTCTGTCCTCCTCTGCTTTTCCTTTGGGAAACCCGAACTTTTTTCTTTCATTGTAACATACCTTTTTGCTTGAGCGCAACGTCCGGATTCAATCTCATGGGAATGGCTTTTCCCGTAAAAACAGCACCTTCTCCTCCGGCACCGTTAACCATCGGGGCAGCCCCTTTTCTGCTACGGCCTGCTGCAGATCCCGCTGCAGGAACCAGCAGATTTCCATATTTTCCTCCGCTCCCTGGAGATAATACCTGTCCTCAAAGGGCAGACGGGCCATGCTTCTTATCTGTACCGGTATGCAGTTTACCGGCCGGCTTCCTGGACCTGCCTGTGGCACGCCATCTACCGGCCGGCTTCCTGGCTCTGCCCTCCCAGGGTCGAAAGGTGGTTCCTCCCACAGCGGCACGAAATCATGGGCGCGGATCCCCAGGTGGGTGGTGTCCGCCGGAATCTCCTGCCGGGTCTTAAGGAGGAATCCCCATTCAGGCACGCTGGCGTGATGCTCGTCCAGCCGCTTCATCTCCACAATATTTTTACAGCCTGTTAGCTGGGCTGCCCGGATATAGCGGGGCTTCCGGAAAATAGCCTCCGTCCTGCCATGACATATGTCATAGCCCCCATCCATTATTACCAGTTCCTGGCAGAACCGGTAAATCTCATCCCGGCTGTGGGACACCAGAATCACTGTTCCACCGTAATCCTTCAACAGCTCCGCCATTTCCTGCTGCAGATGTTCCTTAAGATGATCATCCAGGGCGGAAAAGGGCTCGTCCAGCAAAAGCACCTCCGGCTGATAGGCCATAATGCGGGCCAGGGCCGCGCGCTGCTGCTGGCCCCCGGATAACTGTCCCGGCAGATGATGTTCCAGTCCCACAAGCTGGAAACGCTCCACCATACATGCCACTTGTTCTTTTTTCTGACCGCTTGTTCCTTTCAGGCCGGCCCCAATGTTCTCTGCTACCGTCATGGTGGGAAACAGCGCGTAATTCTGGAACAGATAGCCGATGCCGCGCTTTTGGGGCTTTACATTGATATGCCGATTGGAATCAAACATCACCTGGCCGTCCACCAGGATCCGGCCGGAGTCGGGACGTTCCACCCCGGCGATGCTGCGCAGGGTCATGCTTTTTCCGCAGCCGGAAGGGCCCAGGATCCCGATGCGCCTGCTTTCGCTTTGAAAATGTATATTTAATTGAAATGTGCCCAGATTTTTCTGGATATCCACCTGAATCATATTACCACCGTTTGATGTGTTTCATTTTTTTGCCCAGAATCAGATTCATAACCATGATAATCCCAAACGCCAGCAGCATCACAATCACCACCCAGATTCCGGCTGTTACGTAATCGCCGTCCTGGATCACCATGGCAATTTTCTGGGAGATTGTCCCGGTTTTGCCAGGTATGTTCCCGGCCAGCATGGAGGTTGCGCCGTATTCTCCCAGAGCCCTTGCAAAGGTGAGGATCGTCCCCGAGGCCACCCCAGGCCCTGCGGAAGGCAGTACGACTTTCCAGAAAATCTTCCACTCCGACATCCCCAGCGTCCGGGCCGCATAGATCAGGTTCACGTCTATCTGCTCAAAGGCGGCCCGGGCATTGCGGTACATCAGCGGAAACGCAATGACTGTGGCGGCGATGACGCACCCGGCCCAGGATTGAATCACCTTGATATGAAATGCCTGGTTCAGATATGCGCCGAAGGGTCTTCTGGTGCTGAACAACAGCAGCAGGAAAAATCCGGCGGCCGTGGGTGGAAGTACCATGGGCAGCGTTAGGAGTCCGTCCAGAAACGCTTTGCACTTTGGAGCTGCCTTCACGGCTTTTCGCGCGGCAAATATCCCCAGAAAAAAAGAGAAAATGGTGGCTGCTATTCCTGTTTTCAAGGAGATAAACAGGGGACTCCAATCGAATTTTCCTAAGATTTCCTGTAATTCTTCCATCCCGTTCCTCTATTCTGCATTTATTCTGCATTTATTCCACATCCGTATCAAAATAATAGCTCTTAAACACTGCCTTCGCCTCCTCCGATATCACGTAGTCCAGAAATGCCTGTGCCGCCTCTTTCTGGGCGGAATCTGCCTCCGGATTCTGCACCAGGCAGATGGGGTAGATCACATTTCCGGTCAGATCGTAACTTACGGTTTCCAGAATCTCTACCTGGTCCTCATAACCGTAGGTGTCGGAATAGTAGGTGGTTCCCACCTCACAGGCCCCTTCCGTGACGGCGATCAGCACCTTGCTGACATTATCCTGCTCGCTGATTTCCACGCCGCCCAGTGCCTCGGATATCTCCTGGGTGGTGATGGCGGAGACATCCTCTGTCTCCGGCAGGATCCCCAGGTTCGTCAGCGCCTGGCGGGTGTATTTTCCTACCGGAACGCTGCCGCCGGCCAGAGCAAGGCTCTTAGCGTCCCCAAGATTTTCAAGACCTGCCACAGCCGTCCCGCTATCTTTTAAGGTCAGCACAACCACCTGGTTGTTCACCACGTTACGCCGGGAGCCCTCCACCATAAGGCCGTCTCCCTCTAAGGTGTCCATCTGCTTTTGGGCCGCAGAAAAAAAGAGATCGCACTCATACCCCTCCTGAATCTGGGTCAGAAGGGTGCCTGAGCTGTCCGCATTGTAAGTAATCTTCACCTCTGGATGTTCCTCCTGGTAACGGTCTGCCAGATCCTCCATCACAGTCTTCAGGCTGGCTGCAATAAAAACCTGGATCTCTGTCTCTTCTGCCTGGCTGCCGCCACATGCCGCAGCTCCCGCCACAACACAGATCAGCAGCAGCAATGCCACTAATTTTTTCATTCCCATGTTCCTTATCCCCCGATCTGGGTCATCTTATGTTTTTCTGTAATCTTTCCCGGCTCCTCAAAGCAATGCGTTCCCGGCTTTTTTAAAACGGCCTGTCGCAACAGCCTCTGCACTGCCTCTGCGTCCCGGCTTCTTGCCGCCTCCCGTAGGGAGAAGCTGTCCCCATAGCAGAGGCAGGGCTTCACCTCCCCGGTGGAGGTAAGGCGAATGCGGTTACAGCGATCGCAGAATTTTCCATGGATGGCGCTGATCAATCCGATACTGCCCAGAAAACCGGGAACCCGATAGTACACAGCCGGACCATTTCCGTGCACCCTTGTGTCCTCGATCAGGCCGGGGTATCGCTGCCGCATTTCTTCCAGCAGCCAGGGATTGGGCACTGCCGCCTCCTTCTGACCGCAACCGATGGGCATCAGTTCGATAAAGCGCACGTCCAGCGGGTATTTTTCAGCCAGACGCATCAGAGAATGCCACTCATCCTCATTGACTCCTTTTTGCAGGACGGTATTGACCTTCACCCGAAGCCCTGTGGATATGGCGGCCTCAATCGCCCCAAGCACCCGGTCCAGATAATCAAATCCGGTGATCTGCCGGAATCGTTCCGGTTCCAGGGTATCCAGGCTGATGTTGATCCCGCAAAGTCCCGCTTCCAGCAGCCGGGGCAGATGCTCCTTTAAGGCCACGCCATTGGTGGTCATGGTTACCTGCTCCACGCCCGGAATCCCTCTGATCTGGGCAATCAATTCTTCACAACCCAGGCGCACCAATGGCTCTCCGCCGGTTATTTTGTATTTTTTTACCCCTGCTCGCACCGATTCGCGGCAGATAAATGCAATATCCTCGTAAGTCAGAATTTCTTCCATGGGAATCCAGCGCACATCCTCCGGCATGCAATAGCGGCAGCGCAGATTACAGCGGTCGGTAATGGAAATCCGCATATAGTCGATGGTCCTCCCGTAGCTGTCCTCCATCTTCACGCCTCCCAGAGGCCGCTTTTGCCGCCGGATTTTTTTAGCAGGCGGATACCCTCAAAGCGCATCCCGCGGTCCACGGCCTTGCACATATCGTAAATGGTCAGAAGCGCCACGTTTACGCCGGTGAGGGCTTCCATCTCCACTCCGGTCTTATCCACGGTCCTGGCGCAGCAGCGGACCTCGATGGAGGCGGTCTTTGGATGCAGCTCAAAATCCACCGTCACGCCGGTCAGCTTCACCATATGGCACAGGGGGATCAGCTCCGACGTTTTTTTGGCAGCCATAATTCCGGCAATCCGTGCCACGCCCAGCACATCGCCTTTTTTCATCCCGCCGGCGCGTACCTTTTCGAAGCACTCCCGGCTCATGAAGATCTCCCCCCGTGCCACGGCTTCCCGGCAGGTGTCCTCCTTGCTGCCCACATCCACCATCAGGGCATTCCCGGCGCTGTCAAAGTGGGTGAATTCCTTCTGCGACGTCCCATCTACTTCACGGCCGGATGTCTCCTGCGGCGCCCCGTCTTTTTCACGGCCGGGCAGCTCCTGCCACGTCCCGTCTTCTTCACGGCCGGATGTCTCCTGCACCAGCTCGTCCCCCTCCCGGATCACGCCGCCCGCAAGCACCCTTGCGAAAACGCCCTCCCGGGGCATGATGCAGTCCCCCATGGTCTGGCGGATCGCACAGCCATGATGGCATTCCTTTCCAATCTGTGTCATTTCCAGCAAAACGTCCCCGCAACGGAATCTGGCGCCCACCGGCAGGGATTTAAAATCAAAGCCCTCCACCAGCAGATTTTCCCCAAAGGCGCCATATTCGATGGGCGCGCCCTTCTTCCGGAAAGCCTCAAACTGCTCGAAGGACAGCATGCTCACCTGCCGGTGCCATTTCCCGGCATGGGCGTCGCCCTTTAATCCATGCTCCGCAATCAGCTCCGCCTGGTGCACATTGATCTTCTGCGTCCCCTTCCGGGGGCTGGTACATACCGCTATAATCTTTCCCATGGGTTTCTCCTCCCTGTAAAATAAAATATCTCTCAGCTTCACGGCCAGATCTCCCGGCCTGTCCAGCGGATACAGCCCTTCCGCCTCCCTTAGCCTGTAACCCGTGAGCCGCCAAAACTCCTTACGGTCTTGTGTGACATTTGTCAGTATCCCGATCCGCCCTTTCGGGTTGGATACGGGGAGCTTCGAAACGCCCTCCCGGATAATTTCCAATTTTGGTATGGACAAGGCTTTCATTCCCTCCACCAGAATCAGCTCCGCACCCGAAAAGCCTTCCGCCAGCCCTTCCAGGCGTTTTTCCATCTCCCCGCAATCATCCTGACGTCTGTGGAGCAAAAACTGGGTATCCGAGCAGACCGCCGTCCCCCAGGCTCCGGCCTGGTACATGCGCCAGCTATCGGTGCCCGGCACGTCCCCCTCAAATTCATGGCCGTCATGCTTGATTACCGCCACCCGAAGTCCCTGCCTGGAAAATTCCGACACCAACCGTTCCAGGTATGTGGTCTTACCGGAATTCTTGACGCCGCAGACTGCCAGGAGCGGAGGGATCCTGCTACTCATGAAAATGCGCTCCATCCGCATGCGCCTCATCGGCAGCTCCATGGGGATGCATCCTACCGGCCTCTCCATGGGGATGCATCCTGCCGGCCTCCTGGCGGGAACGCTCCTCCTCCCGGCGGGCGCAGTCGGAAGCCTCTCCAGTGAGAATCTCCACCCCATGAACCAGATGGGGATAAATATATTCCAGCGTTTCCCCGATGGCCTTAGGGCTGCCCGGCAGGTTCACAATCAGCGTTTCTCTGCGAATCCCCGCCGCCGCCCGGCTCAGCATGGCCCGCCCGGTAAATTGCATACTGTATGCACGCATGGCCTCCGGAATCCCCGGCACGTCCCGCTCCGATACGGCCTTCGTGGCCTCCGGCATACAATCCCTCTTGGAAAATCCGGTTCCTCCGGTGGTGAGGATCAGCTCTGCCTGCCCCGCATCGACAATTTTTATCATAGCCTCCTCCAGCATCTGCCGCTCGTCCGGCAAAAGCTGGTAAGATACCACCTGGCCCCCCAGTCTCGTAACAATCTCCCGGATCAAAGGCCCGCTTTTATCCTCCCGCGCCCCGGCCGCACCGGAGTCACTGGATGTAATCACTGCTACTCTCATTGCACGCTTCCTCCTTTTTCGCCTTCTCATATTCCTCCGGCGTATTGACATTTTCCAGCACAGAAGCCTGGATTCCCGGCTTAGGGAGATCCACGTACCTTACCGGTATTTCCTCCAGCAAAGCGCGCACCCGGTGCTCATCCCGTTCAAACAGCCTCTCCAGGGCCGGCAGGGCCGTTTTCTTATACAAACCGCACAGCGGATGAACGCGTCCCGCTGCCCGGGGAATCACCGCTGACACCCCCTCCCGGGGCTGCCTTAGCATCCGCCGGAGGAACCTGGCATTTACAAAAGGCATATCCGTTGCCGTCACAAACACCCATTCCTCTTTTGCGTGCGCCAGAAGCCGGTACAGTCCCTCCAGTGGACCGTAGCCCCGGTGCAGGTCTTCCACGAACGCCAGTTCTGTATCTTCCTGCCAACGCTGTCGGATCTCCTCATATCCATCCGCCGCCGCCACCGATACCAGCACCTGGCTAAAATCCGGCTCCGCTGCCAGAAGCTTTGCCAGATACTCCAGCAGTGTCTGTTCCTTCCATATTAAAAGAGCCTTATTCCCGCCCATGCGGGAGCTTTTCCCACCAGCCAGAATGCCCGCCGTCATTTTTTCTCCGCTCCCAGATAAATTCCCTGCCGTCGTTTTTCCTCCGCTTCCGGACAAATTCCCCGCCGTCATTCTCTTCCTCCGCTCCCGGCCCAGCCGGGCGCCGCTTCGCCCCGCCGCAGCAGCAGCACAGACACCTGCGCTCCCGCCAGAAGCCCTTCGCTGCCCGCCGGAATCTCCATCAGGCAGTTGCAGCCCTGCATGGACCCCAGTACCCCGGAGGAATGAAGGCCCTTGGGCAGATACACCTTCCCTTCCCGGTAAAATACCCGGACAATCCGGCGCATCTTTCCCCCTTTTGAAAAATCGTCCATGAGAACTGCCTCGCGCTTCGGCGCTTCCAGGGAAGAATCTCCGCTGAGCAGCGCAAGCAGCGGCCTTCCCAGGAGCTCCAGGTGGGTCAGGGCCCCGAAGGGATTTCCGCTGAGAGCCAGAACCGGGACACGTCCGGCCATGGCAAAGATCGTAGGGGTTCCCGGCTTCACCTGCACCCGCCAGAAGATCTTTTCCACGCCCAAAAGATCCAGCGCCCCATGGAGGATATCCTTCTTCCCTACCGAAACGCCGCCTGTGGTGAAGATCACATCCACCCTGGGTAAAATCCCCTCCAGAACCCCGGCCACGCCCTGCTCCGTATCCGGCAGCACGCCCGTTTCCACCGTCTCGATTCCCAGCTCCGTCAGCCTGCCCTCCAGGACATACAGGTTGGAATTGTAGATCTTGCCGGGGGACAACGGCTCTCCTGGCTGTGTCAATTCGTCTCCGGTGGCAAAAACTGCCGCCCGGATCCTTCGGTATACCTTCACCCTGTCATATCCCATGCCGGCCAGAATCCCCAGCTCCACCGCTGTCAGGCGGGTTCCGGCGGTCAGCAGGCAGTCGCCCCTGTGAAAATCCTCTCCGGCGAAACAGTAATTATCATAGGGAGCCAGTTCCCGGTAAATGGCCGCCGTTTCCTCCCCATAGTCGGTATCCTCCTGGCGGACCACACAGTCCGCCCCCTCCGGAATGGGCGCGCCGGTCATAATACGGGCTGCCTGGCCTCTCTCCACTGTCTTTTTCGGGTATTCCCCGGCCAGAAGCCCCTGGGTAACCGCAAGCCGCACCGGATGCTCCCGGCTGGCTCCCGCGGTATCCGCTGATCGCAGGGCATAGCCGTCCAGGGGGGAGCGGGGGAAGGGGGGCTGGTCGATGGGCGAAACATAATCGCATCCCAGAATCCTTCCCAAAGCCTCCTTCAGCGGAAGCTCCTGGAAATTCTCCTCCCGGCAGTCCGGCCCCTGGCGGCCCCTGGCGGCCCGGCACTTATCGTCACTGACAGCCTGGCATTTACCGGTACTGGCAGCAGCCCGCCGCTTTCCATCGCCGACCGCCTCGCCCATCAGTTCCAACGCTTCCTCCAATGTTACGCCGATCCGGCGGTAATTGTTCCCTTCCATCAGAAATTCCCCTTTCCATATGCGCAGTTGGGATAATGGCACACCGGACAGTTCAGGCAAAGTCCGCCGTTGCCCAGAGCCGCGATTTCTGCCCGGGTCACCGGAACGTCCGCCAGCACCCGGGGCAGGATCATATCAAAAATGGTGGCTTTGGCGTACATCACGCAGCCCGGCAGCCCCAGAACCGGCATTCCGTCTTCAAAGTAGCCCAGCAGGAACATGGCTCCCGGCAGCACCGGCGCGCCGTAGGTAACGATCCTGGCCCCGCTGTCCCGGATGGCCGCCGGCGTCAGATCATCCGGATCCACGCTCATACCCCCGGTACAGACCACCAGGTCCACCCCGGCCCCTCGCATTCCGGCAATCGCCTCCCGGATCTGGTCTTTCTCATCCGGCGCCGTGATATGCTGCTCCATTGCCGCTCCGTAGGCATGGAGCTTTTCTTCGATTACCGGGGTAAAGGTATCCTGGATCCTGCCGTGATACACCTCCCCGCCGGTGGTCACCACCCCCGCTTTTTTGCGCAAAACGGGCCGGATCTCTAAAATGGGGGCATCTTCGTTGGCAATAGCGCTGACGGCCTTCATTTTTTCCTTCTCAATCACCAGGGGGATAATACGCGTCCCCGCCAGCTTGTCCCCTGCCCGGACATACTGCATGCTGCTCCTGGTGGCGATCATCATCTGATCGATACTATTGATGGCCAGAAGCCGTTTTGTATCCACCACAAAGAGGCCGTCCCGCTCCGCGAATATCTCGATCTTTCCTTCTTTTGGCCCGCCAAGCCGCATCCCTTCATTTTGGCATGCCGCAGCTAAGATCACCGCCGCCTCGTCCTCGTGGAGCATATTCTCGTTTTTTTCCCAGACATACAAATGCTCCTTGCCGATGGACAAAAGCTCCGGAATGTCCTCCGGGCGCACCACATGGCCCTTTTTGAAGGCCACCCCCTTTTCCTTGTCCTTAATGATCCTTGTAATGTCGTGGCAAATCACATGACCCACCGCATCTTCTGTTCTGATCTGCTTCATTGCGTTCTCCTTCTTATCAAGCTGCACTCCCGAGCGGTGCCGTTCACAGCTAATTCCATCTCCGCGAGGTACACATCCTGCCCGGAGAGCTTTTTATATCATAAAAAAAACGATAGCTTTCCCTACCGTCTTTTCTATAACAAAACCAGACACGATCCGTACGTGAACGTGTGTTCTGTATACTCCTTTTCAAATAGGGAAGGTCGTTGGGTTTCCCCGCAGGCCCCGGCTGCATCCGCAGCGGCCTCATACCATAGGCATGCCCTTAGGTACTTCGGCTCGGAGTGCTTATGTAATTTTCATTGGATTTATGATAACACAGAGAGCAGGCAATGTCGAGTGTTAAATCTTTCACAAAGTATCTGATCCAATCGGCCTGCCACAACGCGAACGTATTCAGACGACAACCTCCAGAATCCGCTTATCGCCAACTGCAATTTCCCTCGCTCCGGCTACCTTATTCTTGTTAAAATTAAAACTGATCAGATACCCTTTTTTTGCATGATAAGCATCCAGATAATCTGCCAATTGCTGTTCTCCCCGTTCGTTATAAGCATTCCCCCGCCAGATTTTCAATTCAATAATATATTGTCTTCCGCGGTAATCCACAATCACATCCGTTCGCCCCCCATCCCTGGTTCTCGCTTCAATATAATAATTTCCCACACCATTAATAATCGGTTTTAAATACAAAAGAAAAAGCTTTCTTCCATTGTCCTCCAGGAACTTATCATCCTCCCCGCCATACAATTCTCCCCAATGGATCATGAATTTTTGCAATACCAGATCCATATTTAAGAATCCATCCTGCAGAAACTGGTTCTTATCCATGGCCCCTTCCGAAAAAATCCGGCTGTTTACCTCCTCCTCCGATAAAAACCAATTATACAACAGCACTTCAAAAATCCGGTTTGCAATCACCATAGCCCCTTCCATATTTTTTACAAAACCAAACATCGACGCAATATCAATTACCATATGGTAGGGATTATAAGTAATGCGCGCTCCCTCAAACAGCAGGGAATACATCATGGAACGCAATTCCGGATAAACCTCCAGCTTATGAATCAGGGACTCAAACAATGTATTTTTCTCCACCAGAAGAATTTTTTCAGCCGCCAGAAAGCCTTTTTTTGTCCAGGCCCTGGAACGACCCGGAAATTCATCGCTTCCGGCTATTTTTTCATCCAAAAGCTTACAGATCCTGGATACCAGAAAGGGATATCCAGACGTATACGCATAGAGCAATTCAGACATTTCATCCAGATCCATTTCCAAATGATAATCCATGTTATATTCCGCCAGCATCCCGCGGATTCCCGAAATACTCAAATCCATATCCACGTCAAAATCAGCCGCAATATTCCAGGGACTATTGGTCTTATGCTCTCCCTCCACACGGATTTTCTGCTTCAATCTCTTGATATCATATACTCCCGCCAATATCACGGACCGGAAAATCGGTTCCTCCATTCTGTGAAGATAATATCCCCGAAGCAATGCAAGAAAATCAACAAATACCTGATTGTTACTTGCGCTGTCCACCTCATCGATCATCAATATCACCGGTCTGGTTACATTCCTGCAAAATTCACTTAAATATTCAAATAAAACCGCTAAACCACAGCTTTTTTCTTTTGCACATCTGTTCAGCGTTTCTGTCAAATCCGAGCGGACCTGCTCCTTAACGGCTCTCACAAAACGATTGGCAAATGCCGCCGAAAACGAATACTCTGTGCGGAAATCCTCCTGTGTCAGAAACTGAAAATCCAGGCTTGCTACCAGGTAATCCGCCTGCAGACACTTTTTCAGTTGATTCAGGGTGGTTGTCTTCCCATACTGTCTGCCACGATTGATGGCAAAATAAGCCCCCTGGTCTACCAGATCCTGAATCCTCCGCAGACGGTCATCAATATTCACCATATAATGCACATTCCCATCGCAGCTTCCGATGATATTAAATTTTTTTGCCATGTATTTCCCCCTTTATATGGTTTCCGGAACAGCACGAACTCCCGGAAGCAGCCGCAATCAGCTTCAGCTTGTCCACCCTGCTCAGTTTCTTAATAGAAGCCTCCCGCCGCATCGCCTCCTGCCTGGTATCGAACCGCTCCAGATACACCAGCTCCACCGGTGTGCGTCCCCGGGTATACTTGGCCCCCTGGCCGCTGTTGTGGGCTTTCAGCCGTGCCGCAATATCATTGGTCCACCCGGTATACAGCGTACCGTCGCTGCACCGTAGGACATATGTCACATTCTCCATCGCTTTTCTCCCGTACATCCTTTATCCGGACCGTGTCTCCTTATGTAGCGAGGCCCAGGGGCCTCATCTATATCAAGCAACCGACCAAACCGTACCTCACTCAATGCACCGGCGCACCCCCGCGGGAAAACTGTAAAAAAATTCGATTGCTAATTTGATCTTACTCTATTATATCGGTTTTCAGAGGTTTGGTGCCTGGACTTTCTGGGAAAAATGGGCCCCAAGCGGCCCAGATCCCTATTCCTTCAGCAGATAATCGTTATTCAGCACCTTCATGGACAGCGGCCCCTCAATGGTCTTCGAATACACCGGCTCCACCGGGCGGATGACGATCCCCTCCTTATTCATGCCGGAAGCATATTTTCCTTTTGCCCGCTCCAGGAGCACATCCACACTGTCATAAGGAAAGCTCTCCCCTTCCTCCTCAATGGGAACCATGGAAAGGCCAAGCTTCTCACAAAGCTCCTTCATTCTAGGAAGGGAATATCTTCTGCGGGTGGCCAGATCGATGACGGTGAAAACGTACCACTCCGGCTTCACCAGCTTCAGACGGTTCTTCTGGATCCCGGCCCCGCAGAACTCTCCCTGGATGGCCACATCGGGAAGATCCCCTTCCTTCACACGCTCCTCCACCTCCCATTTGCGGATTCCAAGAAGCTCCGTCACATCATCGCCAAGCTGATAATCGCCCTTGGGCAGGATGGATAAGGGCTGCACCAGCCCCTGGGAAATCTGCCCCCGGAACTTCTGGGTTTTCAGCCGGAAGCCCTCCCCTAAAAGCTCGCTCCGTTTGAAGCTGCTGCTCCTCAGGAATTCAAACCGTTCGCACACCGGCAGGAAAGAATCCACCTCCATGTATACACAACTGTCGCCCACCTGGAACTGCCCTTTGTTTGCCACGCACTGCCACCCCAGCACATGAACGCACTCAATGCGGTCCGCGCCCTCGATGGGGGTAATGTGATGCACATACTGTACCGACGCCAATTTTCTTTTTTCCATTTCTTCCTTCCCCCCCTTTCTTCCATCCTGTCATGTTCTATCAGTATCATATCATTAATAAAATAAGGATTCAATATGTCAGTTGAGAAACTTTTCCTGCCATGAAAACCGTCTTAGCGCAGTTTCCACCGGTATAAGGAAAGGAACCCCCGCCCCCGGCAGGGATTCCTCCTTCTTACTGTAGATATTCCATAGGATCCACGCTCTGTCCGTCCTTTAAAAGCTGGAAGTACAGGTTGGCGCCCTCCACAGAGTAGTATTTGGTAGGCTCGCTGACATAGCCGATGATGTCGCCGGATGCCACCCATTCTCCTTCCTCCAGCGGGACCTCCTTCAACTGCCCGTAAACAGCCTGGTAGCCGTCTCCTAAGTCCACCGTGACGGTGCAGCCGGTTTCCTCATTGGTGGCGATCTGCTCCACCTTCCCGGCTGTCACAGCCAGCACCTTATCGTTGACATTGCCCTGGATAATCAGCGCCGGATTGTATTTATACTGGTCCAGCGTTGCAAAATAAATGGTCTGGTCCATGCTGTAATTCATGATTACATTGCCGGAAAGCGGCCAGCCAAGGTCTGCCGCGTCAAAATGAAGCTCCGGCTGGGGCGGCGCTCCCGTCTCCTGCACCTCTGGATCTTCTGTCTTTGGTTCCTCTGCTTTTGGTTCCTCCGTCTCAGGCGCCTCCGCAATGATATTATCCTTGCTGCTGATTACCTCCGGGCTGTCCAGAAAATCCTTGTTTTCCGGCAGGATCACCGCATCTACCTCCCTGGAGGGTTCCTTCTTCTTCTCCTGGGCCTTCTGCTTCTGTTGGGCCAGCTTCTCCTGGGCTTCCTGCTGCTGGAGGAGCTCCGCCTGCTGGCGCTCCTCCTTCTGGGCCTGACGCTGCTCGGAAAAATAAACTCCCATCATGCCAAAAACGGCCGCCAGCATCAATACCATCGCTAACAAATATGATTTCTGTTTAAAAAAACTTACTGGGCTTTTTTTTCTTTTCATGCTATCACCTTTCTGCCTTTCCGTATTTCAGATATGTTTCATATCTTCCTATTTCAATACTCAAAGTGTTTGGTAATAGCATTTCCCTAATTTTTAATTTTAATCGGTAATTTCAATATTTTTAAAATAATGCTTCAAAATTTCCTGGCAGCTTTTGCCCTCTTTCGCCAGCTCGTTGGCCCCAAACTGGCTCATGCCGATGCCATGGCCCAGTCCCTTGGTGACAATACGGATCCGTCCCTCCACCTCCTTGCAGTAAAAACAGGCGGAGTTCAACTGCCAGGCGCTACGGAACCGCTCTCCGGCCACCACTGTCTCTCCCCAGGCGGCCTCAATCACATACCCCAGTTCATCACGTCTGGCCCCATCCAAAGCTTGCAGGATGGACGCCGCATCGGCTCCCGCAAGCTCTGGCACTTCGGCGCCAAGCTGCCCTGCAAATTCTTCTTTTTCCAGGAAAATGACCTTTAAATAATCCGGGGAAGTCAGATCCAGCACTTCGGCGCTTACCGCATAAAAGCCCGCCGCAATCAGATTTCCTTCGCTCTTTAACACCTGGCCGCGGGTCTCGGCAATGGCCGCTGTAAGCTTCTGGTACTGCTCCTGGCTCTCCTTTTCCCGCTGCAACTTCTCCAGCTCCTGAGCACTCAGGCTCTCCGGCATCTCGCTGCCTGTCTCCTGGGAAAGCTTGAGATTCGTCCTGGCGATAACAGCCTGGGCCTTCAAGGCCTCTTTTTCATAGGACAGAGGCATTTCATGGGCCACGATCCCAAGAAGCTGCCGCTCCTCCTGGACCACTTCTTCGTTTTGTTCCGACAGTAGTGTCGGATTTTCCCCTTTTCCCTGCCACATTACAGTGATAATGTAAGGCAGGGCCACCAAAAGCAGCAGGATACAGCAGACGGTCTTTATTTTTTCTTTCATGGCATTCTCCGGTTCTTGTCCTTTTTGATATATTAATATATGAGACAACTCCGGAATTAAGACTAAAAAAGCCCCTTCACATCCTGCGAAAGGGCTTTTGTCCCATGATTATGTTACTGCTCTGCGTAAAATTCCTGTACGGCTTCGAAAAATGCCTCGATATTTTCCCACTTGGACATGGGCGGGATGTCGCAGCCGGAGGAAATGGCAAAATTCGGGTACTTGCTGCAGGCTGCCATCACTTCCCTGGTGGCCTTCTTGATGGATTCCACGGTTCCGTTGCGGAACTCGGAAGCCGGGTCTACATTTCCCGCAGCAATGATATTGGCCGGCACATGCTCCATCATCTCCGCCATATTGATGGCATTGCCAAAGTGGAGCATCGGCGCGCCGATGGCGCAGATGGATTCGATCTGCTGGATGGTGCAGTTGCCGCAATTGTGGTATACCACGATAAATGCATCGTCCTGTACGGTGTCTACAATCTTCTTCATATAATCCGCGGAAAATTCCTCCGCCAGCGCCGGTGAAAGCAGCCCGGCCAGAGGCTCTGCCACAACCACGCCGTTGGCGCCCACACGCTTGTATTCCAGGATGTATTTGATAATAAAATCAGTAACCTTTTCCAATACGGTATGTACCATATCCGGTTCGTCATAGCAGTAGATCATGGCTTCGGATACGTCCATCAGACGGCCTGCCAGGGAAAAGGGCCCGATCACGCCTGCCAGCACCGGCCTGTCTTCAATGAGCTTTACGGCCTTCTCTATGGCTTCAATATAGATCGCCGTACGGCCTGCGCCGATTTCCGGCACCTTTAACGCGTCCGCGTCCTCCTCGGAGGATACCACGCTTCCAATTACGGTGGGAACCTCGTCGTCGGAAAAACGGATGGTGGAGCCGAAGCACTCTGCCTCCAGGGAAAGATCCATCAGGCTCACCGCCGCCGCCGCATCTACACGGTCCGCCACCAGCTTCATGCCCTTGGCCTGCAGGTCACTGCTGGAAATCAGCTCCTTCACTGTAATGTCCATCATCTGGATGGCCGGGAAGGACAATACCGGCAATGGTTTTTTCCTGGTCTCCGCCAGATAATCTGCTGCCCACTGCTTCATGTTCATTTTCATAGTCGTTACCTCCATACATTTGTTTTCATCGACCTATTCTTAAGATACTATCAGTATAATGGAATTATTTTAGAACTTCTTGCATTAATTCCCATACTTTTTGTAAAATCTTTGGATTGCACGAAAAAAATTCATCGAACATATATTCTTTTTTCTCTTGCAATCGGGAAACATCTGTGCTATACTGATATTATCAAGAACATACGTTTGTACTATTATGAATGTTTCAGGGAGTGTTTTCAAATGCAGCTTACACAGAGCATGACCATTATGGAAAAATTACATATCCTCTCCGATGCGGCCAAGTACGATGTGGCCTGTACCTCCAGCGGCGTGGACCGGGGCGGCAATGGGAAGAGCATGGGCAACTGTCTTGCCCCGGGAGTCTGCCATACCTTTTCCGCGGACGGCAGATGCATCTCCCTGCTGAAAATCCTTTTTACCAATGAGTGTATCTTCAACTGCTCCTACTGCCTGAATAACTGCGGCCAGGACGTAAAGCGGGCCTCCTTTACCCCGGAGGAGGTCTGCTCCCTCACGATGGAGTTTTACCGGCGGAATTATATAGAGGGGCTGTTTTTAAGCTCCGGCATCCTCATCAGCCCCAATTATACCATGGACCTGATCTACCAGACCCTGTACCGGCTGCGCCATGTCCACCACTTTAACGGCTATATCCATGTGAAGGCCATTCCCGGCTCCGATCCTGTGCTGGTGGAGAAGACCGGTTTCCTGGCCGACCGTATGAGTATCAACCTGGAGCTTCCTACCAGCGAGAGCCTGCGGACCCTGGCCCCCTGCAAGTCCCGCAGTACGATTCTGCGTCCCATGCGCCAGATCCAGAACGGCATTGCCGCCAGCAGCCGGGAGCAGTTGGAGCTGCATGACTGGCTGGTACGCCGGGAGGGAGGTTTGTCCGCATCCCCGGATACCTCCGGCGGGTTCGGAACCGGCACGCTGCCCGGCGGCGATCCTGGCGTCTTTCCAGCGGCCACTGGGAAGGACGACATTCCGGATACGATTCCGGTATCCGGAAGCTCCGCGCCCATCCGCCCGGTTGGGAGCTGGCAGTCCCGCCCCCGGTTTGTGCCCGCCGGACAGAGCACTCAGATGATCATCGGGGCTACTCCGGAGAACGATTACCAGATCATGAGTGTGGCGGAGGGGCTCTATCAGAACTTTAAGCTGAAGCGGGTTTTCTATTCGGCCTTTGTGAATGTGACCGGAAGCTCCAGTCTTCCCGCCCTGCCCGGCGGCCCGCCGCTTTTGCGGGAGCACCGGCTCTACCAGGCGGACTGGCTGCTGCGTTATTACCATTTCCAGGTATCCGAACTGTTAAGCGAGGACCGGCCGGATTTTAATATCTTTTTAGATCCCAAGTGCGACTGGGCTCTGCGGCATCTGGAATGCTTTCCGGTGGAGATCAATCGGGCGGATTATAAGACGCTGCTGCGGGTTCCCGGCATCGGGTACAAGTCCGCCGAGCGGATTGTGAAGGCCCGCCGCGGCGGACGGCTGGCTTTTGCAGATTTGAAGAAGATTGGCGTAGTATTGAAGCGGGCGTTATATTTTATCACCTGCAGCGGCCGCCAGATGTATCCCACCCGTCTGGATGAGGACTATATCTGCCGGAATCTGATGGCCGATAATACCCAGATTCCCAGGGAGGTCCGGGAGAGCGGCTTTACCCAGTTAAATCTTTTTGATCTGGGTATGGTTGCCCCTTCCCAGTCCCAGGCGGCGCGCATAATTACCGGGTTTTCTTCCGGTATTTCCCAGGCAGGAGGTGTATGAGCTTGCATGTTCTGATTTGTGAGAATAGTATTGACGGTATTCTTTCCGGTATCTACCGGGCATATGAGAGCCGTTACGGCCACAGCAGTATCGAACTGACCACTGCGGACCGTCTGGATACCTATAATCTGTTCTGTGAGTATGAGGAAGTGCCTGTGGATATCCAGAAGGTACAGAAGGTAAGCCGCACCTTGCTGCGGGAATTCGGGCAGGAGGGCTTCCGTACGCTCTGTGAGGCCATGAGCGCCTGGGAATCGCCCAGAGACTGCCAGAAGGAGATGAGCAAAGCCAATGCGGTCTATAAGACGGTGGCCCTGGGCCTGGCGCGCAAGGAGGGCGCGCGGGTATTGAATTATCTGGGGGAATCTTATGTAAACCGGGTGTTCCAGTTAAGCCGGAGCACCTACTGCGAATCCCACCATCTGCTGGGGTTCCTGCGTTTTGCAGAATTGGAGAACGGCGTCCTTTTTTCCCAGGTCCACCCCAAGAATTATGTACTGCCCCTTCTGGCGGACCATTTCTGTGACCGGCTGCCCCAGGAGAATTTTATCATCTACGATGATACCCACAAGACCGCCGCTTTCCATAAAGCAGGCGCGTCCTATCTGCTGGCCGAGGTTCCCGAGGCAGACCGGAAGTTCATGGAGCGCTATTCCGCGAAGGAGAAGGAATACCGCGCCCTGTGGCTGGAGTTCTTCCGCAGCATCGCCATTGAGGCCAGGAAGAATCCCAAGCTGCAGAGCGGCAACATGCCCAAGCGTTTCTGGCCGGATATTCTGGAGATGGCTCCATAGCCGCTTCTAGCCAGACGATTTACTTCCGGAAGAAGTCCGCACCGTATTTTCTTACCTCATCCATATAGATGAGCCACTTATCCTCACGGGTGGGGATATAGTAGGGGATATATCTGCCTTTCCGGCCATAGGCGTCCATGGCCCGGCGGACCTCGCCGCGGATCTGTTCTTCGGTGGATTCCGGCATATCGATCATCTGGTTATTGATACCGCCCATAACTGTAATCCGGTCCCCGTATTTTTCCAGGATGCCGTCCAGATCATTCTGGATCATCATGGGCTCGATGGCGTCCACTCCGATCTCCGCCAGATCCGGAACGATCTGTGTGATATAGCCACAGGAATGGTGGATGTACAGGGCTCCTGCCTCGTGGATCTTTTTTGCATACCTTGCCTCCAGGGGCTTGATGTACTCCCGCCAGATCTCGGGTGAGAAGAACATATTGTTGTTGGTTCCCCAGTCGTCATGCATGTGGATCACCTCGGGATGCAGATGCTCCACCGCTTTGTCGATGCATTTCAGCTTGTATTCGCACATGGCCTCCAGGAATTCCTTCATCTCCTCCGGATACTCATAGAAGGCGCAGAGTGCGTCCTCCATGCCGATCATCTGGTTCAGCCGTTCGAACTGTCCCGACAGAAGCAGACAACTCACCACATCTGTCTCCGGATTTACATGCATCCCGGCGCACATTCCCCCAAAAATGTCGGCCAGAGGCATGAAATCCAGGGGCGGGAATTTCACATGCTCCTTCCAGTTCTCCATGTCGTCGAACAGCCGGAAGTCCTTTGCCACCATATTGCCGTCAATCATGGGATTGGGCCCCTGATTGGTCCACAGCACGCCCCAGGCATCCGGACCGGTTCCGTATGGATCAAAATTCGGTCCCAGTTCAATAAACCGCTCTCCCGGGAACACCACATCCTTCATGGTACCGTATACCTCCGGGATAAAGTCCGCTTTCTCTCCGCGCAGCAACGCCAGTAACGCTTCCTTACTTGTCTGCATACCAAACTCCTCCTTATAATATAATGATGGATTTCCGTGGGATCTCTCCCTCTTATATCCTTACTATATCATGTTTTGCGGTATACAAAAAAACAGTTTCTGGATACATGGTTACAACTTGAAGTTGTATCGTCCAGAAACTGTTTACAACTGCTGCAGCTCAAATTCCTCCCTAAGATCCTCAATCAGTGTACCATATCCCTGCAATGCATTCCCCGGCCAATAGACCAGTGCCGTATAAAAGTAAAAGGTCCGTCCCGGATAGGGAATGGTCTTGATCTTCGCCTGCTCCATCCCCAGAAAGGCCCGGGGAAACACGCCAAAAGCCTCCCCCTGGTGCAAAAGTGCGCAGAGGGTGTCAAAATTATTGACCTGTATGGTCTCCCGGCAGGGAATATTGGCATAAAAGCTGTCCTCCACCGGCATGCGGTAGGCCCCGATATTTTTATTCATCTTAAGACAGGGGTATTGCTTCATCTCCTCCGGGGTAACCGTATCACGAATCGCCCAGGGATGGCGCAGGGACACCATGATCCCGGCCTCATATCTGCCAAAGGCCAGGCAGCGGCAGTCCTCCCAGGCATCCTCCTCATGGGCATTGGTCAGTAAAAGATCCAGCTTATGCTCCAGCATCTGATGCTTTCCCTCATGCAGGTCCAGCAGATTGATCTCCAACCGGTACTGGGGATGGACTGCCATCAAAAAGGACAGCACCGGCGTTACAATGCTTTCTTGATGCATGGCCGAAAAAATCCCCAGCCGCAGCCGAGGCCTGCTGTCCGCCGCACGACTTCGGATGGCTCCCACCGCATCCTCCAGCTCCGCTTCCACCTTCTGAAAACGTTCCCGTGCATAGCTGCCCAGAGGCGTTAAGACCACTCCCTGACGGGACCGCACAAACAGGTGGCCGCCCAGCTCCTCCTCCAGAAGGTCGATCTGCTTGGTCAATGCCTGAGCCGAAATGTACATATTCCGGGCGGCTCCGGAAAAACTGCCGGCATCCGCCGCCTCCAAAAAATAAACAATCCTCTGATGAAGCATTTTACACCCCGCTTCCAATCCGGCGCATTTTTCCAATGATATCAGCCAGCCGGGCAAACTGTTCCAAGGTCAGCGCCTCCCCGCGGATACTCTCTCTCAGCCCCAACTGCCCAATGGCCTCCCTAATCTGCTCCTTGTCCAGGGAAAGCTTTGGGGAATTGGAAAGACCGTTGGCCAGCGTTTTTCTCCGCTGGTTAAAGGATGCCCGGATAAGTGCGAACATCAGTTCTTCATCTTCCACCGAAACCGGAGGCTGTTCATGGCGGGTCAGCCGGATCACGGCGCTGCCCACCTTTGGCCGGGGCATAAAACAGTTAGGCGGCACATTTGCAACGATTTCCGGCTTCGCATAATACTGCACCGCCAGGGACAGCGCCCCGTAATCCTTGGTCCCCGGCCCCACCTGCATCCGGTCAGCCACTTCCTTCTGCACCATTACCGTAATACTGTCCAGAGGCACATGGCTTTCAAACAGCCCCATAATAATGGGCGTAGTGATATAGTAGGGCAGATTCGCCACCACCTTGATGGGCCTTCCGCCATTTTTTTCCTGTGCCAGCGCCGGGATATCCACCTTCAAAATATCCCCGTGGAGAATCTCCACATTCCCATACTCCCCCAGGGTATCCTGAAGGATCGGAATCAGGTTCGGATCGATCTCCACCGCCGTCACCTGCCTGGCATGCTCACAGAGGTACTGGGTCATGGTGCCGATTCCCGGCCCGATCTCCAGCACGTAATCTTCTTTGGTGATCCCCGCCGCCCCGATGATTTTTTCCAGCACACGGGGATCGATCAGGAAATTCTGTCCATATTTTTTTTGAAATTGAAATCCGTACTTCTGCAATACGGCAATGGTATTCTGTGGAATTCCCAGCGTCGCCATAATATGCTCCTCTCCTTATCCCCGCCGCGCCCCCTTTTCCAAGCAGTTCCCTTCAAAACAGGCCCCCGGAAAAGCATCCCTTACAGGCGGTACAGCTCACAGGCATTCTCCCAGGTGATCTTCTCCACCCGGGCGGGCGTTACCCCCTTCAGCCTGGCAATCCGCTCCACCACATAGGGCAGATACAGGGAAGAATTGCGCTCCCCGCGATGGGGTACCGGGGCCAGATAGGGACAGTCCGTCTCGATCACAATCCGCTCTAAGGGGATGGCCTCCACCGTCTCAATCAGCTTCCTGGCGTTTTTAAAGGTGACAACACCGCCTACGCCGATGTAATACTCCATTTTCACATATTCCAGCGCCATCTCCCGGGAATAGGAATAGCAGTGGATAACTCCGGGAATCCCCTGGGCATGGCTTTTCATAATCTCCATGGTATCCGCCGCGGCTTCACGGGAGTGAATAATCACCGGCAGATCGCACTCCCGGGCCAGATCCAGTTGGCGGATGAACCACTGCTTCTGCAGCTTTTGCATGGCCGGATCCTTTTCCCAATAATAATCCAGGCCGATCTCCCCGATGGCCCGCACCTTCTCATCTGCCGTCTGAAGCTTCAGCCACGTAAGGCCTGTCCCCGCAAATCCGGTTCCGTCCTCATAGGGCTTACGCTCCGCCTCCTCCAGGCACACGATCTCACTGGGATGGACACCCACCGCCGCGTAGATAAAATCATAGCGGTGAGCCAGCGCAACAGAGGCCCCGGAGCTCTCCAGGCTGGCTCCCACATTCATAATCCGCCCGATCCGCCCCGCTGCTTCCCCCTTTTCCTCACCTGGATCCCCGTCCCTGCCTCCGGGATTCCTCATCGATGGATCAGCGTCCCTGCTCCCGGGACTCCTCATCGATGGATCAGCGTCCCTTCCCCCGGGATTCCTCATAGAGAGAAGCAGTTCAAGGCGGTCGTCCTCGAACTGCTTGTCATCATAATGGGCATGACTGTCAAAAATCATATCATCCTCCGCCTTAACTGATCTCCGCTCCGGAGGGCATCTTGCGCTCCGGCGTCAGCAGCGCCAGCTCTCCCTTCTCGTCCTCCGCACACAAAAGCATGCCCTCAGAAAGCACACCGGCCAGCTTGGCAGGCTTTAAGTTCACAAGCACCATCACCTTCTTGCCCACCATCTCCTGTGCGCTGTAATGGGCCTTGATTCCGGATACGATCTGCTTTGTCTGGCTGCCGATCCGCACCTGGGAGCAGAGAAGCTTCTTGGACTTAGGCACCTCCTCACAGGCAACGATCTCGCCTACCTGGAACTGCAGCTTCGCAAAATCCTCATAAGTAATCTCCGCCTTGGGCTCAATGTCAATCCCCGGCTCCACCGGCTTCTCCTCCTCCACAGGAGGATGAAGCTCTGCCACCCTGGCAAGAACCTCCTCCACATCCAGGCGGGCAAACAGGATCTCCGGCTTCTCCGTCACCCTTGTTCCACTCTCGTATAATCCGAAGGTTTGAAGCTCCTCAAAGCTGCGGGCCTCTGCGTTAAGCTGCGTAAAAATCCGCTCCGCCGTCTCCGGCATAAAGGGCGACAACAGCGTTGCGCCAATGCTGATGCTCTCCACCAGGTTGTACAGCACCTGTGTCAGACGCTCCCGCTGGCTCTCGTCCTTGGCCAGCGCCCAGGGCATGGTCTCGTCAATGTATTTGTTGCAGCGCTTAAACAGGTTAAAGATTTCCGTCATGGCGTCGGCCACCCGTAGCTGCTCCATCTTGGCGCTCACCGTCTCCACAGTTCCGGTCACGACACGCTTCAGATCCTCGTCTACCTCCCCGTCCACGCCGGTACACTTTACCAGGCCGTCAAAATACTTGTTGCTCATGGAAATGGTACGGTTCACCAGATTGCCCAGGGTATTGGCCAGGTCCGAATTCAACCGCTCCACCAGAAGCTCCCAGGAAATGGTGCCGTCATTGTCAAAGGGCATCTCATGCAGCACAAAATAGCGCACCGCATCCACCCCGAAGAAATCCACCAGCTCGTCGGCATAGAGCACATTTCCCTTGGACTTGCTCATCTTGCCGTCTCCCTGCAAAAGCCAGGGATGACCGAATACCTGCTTCGGAAGAGGCACTCCCAGAGCCATCAGGAAGATGGGCCAGTAAATGGTGTGGAACCGGATGATATCTTTTCCAATCAGATGTAAAT
>CATJBQ010000098.1 GCA_949738465.1 uncultured Lachnospiraceae bacterium | reverse complement strand
GCTTTTCCATTGACTTAAACGCTTCCATGGAAAACGCACCGGAAAATCCGCCGAGTCCGGTCAGCACCTCCGGACGCATCGTCCCCTGCACGTGTTTTTTCATCAGCTCCACGGACCGGTAGCCCGCCTCAATGTCCACGCCTGACTTCTTGTAATCCATATTTTTCCTCCCTTTCTTCCCTTTGTAAGGGTGCAATCTGCTGCTTATTTATCGAAAACGGCAACTCCTTTTATCGCCTGCTATGCAAGGTACTCCCGGTAACCGATCTCCTGCAAGCGGGCGTCCTTGGCCTCCACCTGCTCCTTCATCTTCCTGGAATACTCTTTCAGCCGTCCCAGCAGCGCCTCGTCGGAGGTGGCCAGGATCTTCGCCGCCAGAAGCCCCGCATTGGCCCCGCCGTTGATGGCTACCGTAGCCACCGGGATCCCGGAGGGCATCTGCACGATGGAATACAGGGAATCGCGTCCCCCCAGGGAGGTGGTATGCATGGGGATCCCGAGCACCGGCATGGGGAAAATCGCTGCGCACATTCCCGGCAGATGGGCCGCCATGCCCGCTCCCGCGATGATCACCTTAAAGCCCTTCTCCTCCGGCGACCTGGCATACGCAAAAAACACGTCCGGCTCCCGGTGGGCGGAAATAATGGTCATCTCATACTCCACGCCCAATTCCTCCAGAATCTCCGCTGCCTTTGCCATAACAGGCAGATCCGAATCACTGCCCATCACAATTCCTACTTTTGACATCTTAAGTCCCTCTCTTTCTATTCTTTATCCAGCGGCACGTTCAGTGCTTCCGTCCCCGGCGCCACAAAACGCCCGCCCGCAATTATATCCTGCCTGCTGCCATCGGGGCGCACCACGGTAATCGTATCCAGCTCATCGTATGGAATGGTGATATCCGTATGGCAGTTAAAATATGCCTTCTGGGGATCCTCCTTGCGAAGCAGCGACACCGCATTATCCCGGGCCACAATCTCCTTGCCGTCGGGATTATACACCGCCGTATCCTCCGCCCAGATATAACAGGTATCGCCCACCGCAAAATGGGGGCCTGTCTTCTCGGCAATCAGAATCGGCAGCTTATCCGCAATATCAAAATCCCGGGCCATCCGGTACGCCGTGGTATTGGTGCCGATGGCAAATTCCCCCATGGGGAGCGTCTCATGGTGGTGCAGCAGATTTTCCTTCAAAAACTTCTGGTTCTCCGCCTCCTCCTGGAAATTCTTACATTTGTAAGAGACAATCATCCCGTCCTGGAACGTAAGCTCCAGGTCCACATATTTTAGCTGATGCAGATACACCTGGGTTACATGAAGCACCCCTTCCGTTCCGGCAAGCTTTGGAGAAGTAAAAACCTCCCCCACCGGGATGTTCACATCCGCCACGCAGTTTTCAAAGGCCGTCTCCTTTTCAGGATCCGCCAGGGGCCGGATGGCCACCTTAAGATCCGTGCGGTTATCTCCCCGTCCCCGGATGTGGACGTATTCCGCCTGATCCAGAAGATCGATGATCCGCTGCTGCATCTGCTGGTACAGATGATAATCCAGGTTATTCAGCTCCACCGTCCTGGCAAAAATCTCCCGGTATCCGGGGCCGATTTCCGGAACCGGATAGGCGATAATGGTAAAGCTGCGCTCCTCGCCGATGATATACTGGTTGGTGATCTGGCTGGCCTGATTGGAATAATACACGTTCAGCTTCTGCTGCTTCTCATCGTACTGGTAATTCTCCGCCTTGCTTTCTGGCGCAAAGGGCGGCCTGCCAAAGACCTCGATCACCGCCGGACCGCCATACCCGCGGGCCGCGTCCTTTCTGGCCTCGTAGCTGGTGCGGAGGCACTCTAGGCGCCGTTCCACATATGCCTTATCCAGGTAAGCCGCCGCGTCGTTTTTATGATCGAACACATACTGCTCATTGAAGGGCGTCACGTAAGCGCCAAGCTCCCCGTTCCCTAAGCGGAACACCGGTCGAAGGCCCAGCCTGGCAAAATTTCCGATGGCAGCGCGCACCACCCGCTCAAAACCGATGGGATAAATCATCTCCACCAGATTTTTTTTGAAAAGATCCTTCCTGGTTACCTCAAAACCGATGCGGTAACCCTCCGTGTAGGTATCCGCCATGGCCTGGATCTGCTCCTGGGGCAGCTCCTTCAGATAGGATGCCGTCCCCAGCTCGTTCTCCCCGATCCGGGCTCCATAGCGGTACAGATAGCGCAGATCCCCAAGGTCTGATTCCATAATAATGGAAGTAATATAGTCCATTTCCGGATTGGTCTGCCGCTCTACGCTGTTCTCCACGAAAATCTCGCTGTAATCATGAAAGAACCAGTAAATAATCTTCCCGATCTCCTCCGGACTGGTTCCCTCCTGCTCCTCAAAGCAGTTGTAGATCTCCACCAGAAGCTCCCCGTAAATCGTCAGAAGGTACGTATCCCCCTCCATCACCTGGCGCACCAGACCGCGGATCTTATCATACACCATACAGAGCAGCTTTCCGTACTCCTCTCCCAGCATACGGACCGCACAGGCCGGATTGGCGTAGCTGTTCTCATAAGCCTCCGGCATCACTTCCTCATAAAAAGAAGTGTTCCACCGGGCAAGCTCCTCCTGGCTCCGGGTAAAAAAGCGTCCCTCCCGGATCTGCGTCCCGGCATTGTGCATCTTAAGCATCACTGCGGCCGCCTGCCGGAAATAACCGCGGTAAGGCTCCGCCACCGTCTCCTCCCCGCAGATCTGCCCCAGGCGTTCCATCACCAGAGGATAGCGCTCCGCCACCTCCTGGTTCAAGGGTTCTGATATTTCCTGATAACTCATGTCCACCATCCTTTTCAAAAAATAAATCCCAGCACGTAGATGCCGATCCATCCGGCCAGCGCCAGAATGGAAAAAATAAGGGCCAGCACCGGAAAACTCTTGCGCCGCTCCTCCTGCCGCAGGCTGTCAACCGCCAGGCCAAAACCAACCACCGCCACAAAAAAAGCTACAAAGCCACCCATGGCCAGGGAAAGGCTTCCTGCGCCATCCTTGGAAAAAGAATATAAAATCAGACCCACGCCCGCCCCAATGGAACACAGCGAGATCAGAAATCCTGCGATTCCTTTGCCGGAATGGCTCCGGTCCGAAAATCCATAATTGTAGGATCTACGACGTCTTCCCATCTCTTTTTCTCCTGATCCAATCTAAAATCACAAATCCCAGATACCCCAGGATCCCGCCTAAGGTATTCAGCAAAAGATCATCCACATCAAAGCTGCCCACCTTGCTGACAAGCTGCAGCACCTCCACCAGCAGACTGAATTCAAAGGTCCACAGGGTAATGCGCCCTAAGGATCTCAGCCTGCGGTACATGATGGGCAGGATCAGTCCATAGGGCACAAAGGCCGCAACGTTTCCAAAAAGATTCAGCATGACCGCCATGGTCCCAAGGCTCTCCCAGTGCACGAGAAACCGTTTGATCTCTTTGAAGGGGACAAGGTTATAATGGTAGGTGCGTTCGGTAAAGGTACGCCCCATACTCTCTGCAAAAAACAGCATATATATCAATAAGACAAGATATACTCCGAATATGATCTTACTGCATATCCGGAGCGTTCTTTTTTGTTTTTCGTTCAATTTTCTTCCCTTAAAATAAGATGTCTGACTTCCGGCGAAGCAGCCGGGCGCCATAGACAATTGATACGATTCCGCAGGCAATGCCGGATACCAGCATCAGTACCCCCAGAACAAGATTGTAGGCTCCCGCTTTTTTCATGGTCTTGTAGGCTCTCTCTCCCATTGTGTTTTCCTCCTATTTTACTCCATATTGCTCATAATACTTGTCAATGGCTGCTTTACATGCATCATCTATGATAATGTTCCCATTAAATGGTTTTTGATACAGATACTCCACCACTTCTGCCATGGAAACAATCGCTTTCGCCTCAAATCCATACCTCTTTCGAATCTCATCCAGGGCCCCCAGCTTTCCTCCCAGACCAACCTCCATACGGTTCAGGGATACCATCAGGCCCTTGATCGTAACCTGCCCCTGGGCCTTCAAGATGGGAACTGTCTCCTCGATGGATTTGCCGGAGGTGGTCACATCCTCAATCATCACCACCCGGTCCCCGTCCTTCAGACTGCTGCCCAAAAGGATTCCGGTATCCCCGTGGTCCTTCACCTCCTTGCGGTTGCTGCAGTAGCGGATCTCCCGGCCAAAGAGCCTGGCGTAGGCGATGGTTGCGGCTACGGCAAGGGGGATCCCCTTGTAGGCAGGGCCGAACAGCACGTCAAAATCGTCCCCGAAGCCGTCGTGGATGGCCTTAGCGTAGTACTCCCCCAGCCGCATAAGCTGGGTTCCGGTCACATAGGCCCCCGCATTCATGAAAAAGGGGGATTTCCGGCCGCTCTTAAGGGTAAAGTCTCCGAATTTTAAAACGTTGCTGTCTACCATGAATTCAATAAATTCCTGCTTGTACTGTTCCATTCTATCTGTAAAACCTCCTGTGTTGGTCTAATAGTTACTGCGTTTCAAGTATACCATCAAAACACAGGTTTTTCAACTGACAAATCTGACGATTTTGCCTTCCATTGGATTATCTCATACCGGTAACCTTAAGTCAACCGAAGAAAGACTTTACACGCTCTCCTGCTTCCATTATAATATAGATAGAAACAGGAATTTATTTTAGCCGGCAGAGAAAGGAGCCTGACCTATGACTGAAAAAGAACTGATGCAAAGAAATATCGAAGAATTTTCAAGATTGCAGGATTATATGATGGAGGATGGCAAGGACGCAAAAGCTTATCAAACCATGCTCAAGCGCTATCTGGATCTGAAAGCCATTTTACAGGCATCGGGCGTTAATCTCACAGACATTGACAGAATTAAGGAATCATTTTGCTGAAATTCAAATGTGAAGCTCCCGGATTTTTTGCACCTTTTCAAGGAGGAATGATTATGAATTGTATGAAAAAGAAAAAAACGACAATCTTTGCTGCCTGCATCGTACTGCTGCTGTCTACCGGCACCGCCTGCAGTGGGAAACAGCCGGAGCAGACGCCTGCTGATTTGGAAAGCAGCGTAGAACCCGGCGGGGACACTGCCGCTCCCGATAACACACAGCTTCCCGGCAGCGCAGACACCGACAGCAGCCAGATCCCCGGCGGGGACGCTGCCGCTCCCGATAACACACAGCTT
>CATJBQ010000097.1 GCA_949738465.1 uncultured Lachnospiraceae bacterium | reverse complement strand
TTTCACATGGCTGGAAGACAGGTATTTAATCCGGACGGTTTTTGCAACATCGAACAGGACGGAAAAGTGATCGGCTATGAGTTTCAGTTCAAGGCACAGTATTACCGGGGAGTAACACTTTCTATTGTGCGTGACATTCAGGTGACTGTGGACGGGGAAAAGGCAGCGCCGGAGGACATCCGTTTTACGGTGAACGGCGAGACCTTCACGCTGGATGAGATGACTACGGTTGTGGATTCCGACTACCGCTGGGAGTTTGGAGAATTTGCTACGGTGTCTGTAATGAAGGAAGGCGGGCTGGCCAAGGGAACCCATCACATTGCAGCATATCAGAAGATTGTTCCGTCTTATATGCCATTCCCCATGGAAATGACCAATGAGACAGATTTCGAGATTCGGTAAGGAGGGCGCGAAATGAGCTACGATATTAAAAGAAGTGTTTCCCTGTACAGCTATCAGGACGAATATTACGATGGGAGATTGGATCTGGAAGGATGTCTTCGGGAGACTGCCAAGACAGGCGCCACTGGCGTAGAGCTGCTGGCCGAGCAGATGATTAAGCGTTTTCCTATGCCCATTGAGACGCAGGAGTTCCGCGATCAGTGGTTTACCTGGCTGAAGAAGTATAACCTGGAGCCCTCCTGCTACGATGCGTTCCTGGAGAACCACATCTATGCCAACCGCATGCTGAGCCTGGGCGAGCAGGTGAATATGATGAAACGCGATATCCGCCTTGCTTCCTTGCTGGGCTTCCACAATCTGCGTACGCTGGTGTCCACTCCTATGGACGTAATCGAAGGCAGCCTGGACTATGCGGCAGAGATGGACGTGAGAATCGGCCTTGAGGTGCATGCGCCTTTCTCTCTGAATTCCGGCTGGGCAGACGGCTATATGGAGATGATCTTAAGAACCGGTACGAAGCATTTCGGATTTATTCCGGATATGGGTATTTTCTGTAAAAATATCCCCAGCGTGCTCCGCGATAAGGCAAAGAAAATGGGGGCCAAGGACGAGTGCATCAAAATTGTGGATGATGCGTATGCCCAGAGGCTGGCAAAAGGCTTTGTCAAGATCAAATATGACCTTGACCTTGGAAAGGCCAATATGGAATATCGTATGGCAAACGGCATGAAGGAGATGATGGAGGCGGTTGAGAAGGCCGGAGGCGGCCCTGCAGACATGATGTATGCCGGATCTTCCTTTACCTATTCCTGGTCTGAGCCCCAGGATATCATCGATAACATTGATTATATTTATCATACCCATGCGAAGTTCTACCATGTCAGCGAGGACTATGTAGAGACGGCTGTGGCAATCCCGGAGGTTGTTGAAGCGTATAAGAAAGCCGGATACAAGGGGTATTTAAGCTCTGAGTATGAAGGTGGGGAGCATCTGCGTTACTTTACGGAGGTTGACAGTATCGAACAGGTGAGAAGACACCAGGAGGCAATGCGCAGAGCGATCGAAGACTGAACAAAAGGAGGTTGAAGGAACATGAGCAAAGTGAAATTTGGAATCATTGGCTACGGTTTTATGGGCCATGAGCACTACAACATGCTCAAAACATTCGACGAGATCGAGCCGGTGGCAGTATGCGATACCAATCCCGAACAGGTGGCGGACGCACCGGAGGGTGTGAAGGTATTGGACAAGGCAGAGGATCTTCTGGCGATCGATGAGATCAATACCGTAATCATTTCCACCCCCAACCCGTCCCATCTTGAGATGGTAAAGCTTGCGGCTAAGGCAGGCAAGAATATTATCTGCGAGAAGCCGGCGGCAATGTCAGTGGCGGAATTTGACGAGATGGTCGCCGTTACGAAGGAAGCAGGGGTACTGTTCACCATCCACCATCAGAGAAGATGGGATACCGACTACCGGATCATGAAGGAAGTTTACGATAAACACATGGTAGGCGACGTTTATCTGATTAAGTCCCAGCTTTATGGCGTGAATGGCAATATGCACGACTGGCATATTTATCCGGAGATGGGCGGCGGTATGCTTTATGACTGGGGCGTACACCTCATCGACCAGATCCTGAATATGGTGGACAGCGAGGTTGACACCGTATTTGCCGATGTACAGAATGTCATCAATGAGAATGTAGACGATTATTTTAAGATTATCATTAAGTTTAAGAATCAGATTACCGCGGAGATTGAACTGGGAACCTACTACCTGTCACCCAAGCGTGCATGGTTTGTGGGCGGTAAGGGCGGAAGTGCATTTATCGATGGTTTTGGCGGTGAAGGTACCATCGTACATACCAGACATCTTCTGGAGAATGTTCCAGGTAAGATTACCATGACGGCGGCAGGGCCTACCAGAAGCTTTGGACCGCCGGAGCCGGGCCTGCTTTACGAGGAGCCGCTGCCGGAGGTAAATGTATCCCACCGCAATTATTTTGAGCATTATCTGAAAGCCCTGAAGGGAGAGGAAGAGATTGTGATCCAGGCTCCCCAGGTGCGCCGGGTACTCTGCATGATGGATGCCATCCGCGAATCTGCCAGAACAGGCGACGCGATCCATCTGGAGCGGTAGATCTGATAAAATGGAGGCAATTAAATTTATATAAAAGGAGGACAATTCTATGTCTAAAGTAAGAGTAGCAATCGTTGGATGCGGCGGTATCGCCAATCAGAAGCACATGCCGTCCTTAAAGACCATGCCGGAGAAGGCGGAGATGGTGGCATTCTGCGATATCATCGAGGAGCGTGCCCAGAAGGCCGCTGCTGACTATGGCGTACCGGGCGCCAAGGTGTACACCGACTACAAGGAGATGCTTGCAGATAAGAGCATCGAGTTTGATGTGGTTCATGTATGTACTCCCAACGTAGCGCACTGCCCCATCACGATTGCGGCTTTTGAGGCCGGCAAGCATGTAATGTGTGAGAAGCCCATGGCTCACAATACCGAGGATGCCCAGAAGATGATCGATGCCTGGAAGGCATCCGGCAAGAAGTTCACCATCGGATATCAGAACCGTTTCCGCGATGACACACAGACCCTTCATGCTTCCTGTGCAGACGGCGAGCTGGGCGAGATCTACTTCGCGAAAGCACATGCTCTGCGCAGACGTGCAGTTCCTACCTGGGGCGTATTCCCCAACAAGGCTCTGCAGGGCGGCGGTCCCTTGATCGATATCGGAACCCATGCGCTGGATATCACCCTGTGGATGATGGACAACTATGAGCCGGTATCCGTAAGCGGCCAGGTATTCTACAAGCTGGGACGCCAGGCGGACGGTCCGGAAGGCAACGTATTTGGCCCCTGGGATCCGGAGACCTTTGAGGTAGAGGATTCCGCGTTTGGTCTGATCAAGATGAAGAACGGCGCTACTATTTACCTGGAGTCATCCTGGGCGCTGAATGTATTGAAGTCCATGGAAGCATCCACCACCCTGTGTGGAACCAAGGCAGGCGCTGAGATCCATCATGGCGGAAGCTACCCCAACGACGAGCTGATCTACAACTTCACGGAGCACAATCAGTTGATGGAGAAGACCATCTCTCCCGCAGGCGTTGTTGACTTCTTCGAAGGCGGCGCTGCAGCCGAGGCCGTAAAGGAACAGCAGCAGTGGATGGATGCCATCATCAATGACGGCGAGCCGCTTGTAAAGCCGGAGCAGGCGTTTGTGGTTACCCAGATTCTGGAGGCGATCTACAAGTCCGCTGAGACCGGTAAGGAAATTTACCTGTAAGAGATTGATTTAAATATGAAAAAAGAAATCCCCAGGCGGGCAGCCTGGGGATTTCTCTTTCTGGTGAGAAAGTAAGGATATTATTTTATAAATTTATCAATCAGCCCTTCCGATTGATCAGCCAGCTCCTTGTTCTTTTCGGCCAGCTCCTGAATCACATTGGCAATGTCGGAAGTACCTTCATTTTTCCCGATAATCGCATCAATTGCCAGTTGGTTTTCATGGGTAATACATTTTACATTTTCCATGTTTTCTGAAACATGCGTGACGGATTGGCATAACTGCTGTACCAGGTCTTCCGCAAAATCAAGCTGCTTGCGGATTGCGTCTACCTCCGGACTGTATTTTGTTGATTTCTCGGCGAAATCCTTGAATTTCTTCACCACATCTTCCTCAATAAAACAGATGATGGAGTCAAAGCAGGAATTCGCGGTTTCTATACTTAAGTTTGCCTCCTTACAGAGCGCCTGGATTGCGGAGGCCGTACTCCTGGAGGTACCGGCCAGATCCCCGATCTCACTGGCTACAACGGTAAAGCCGCGTCCGGATTCACCTGCCCTTGCAGCCTCTATCGTGGCATTTGGCGACAGGAGATTCGTCTGCTCAGAAATACTGAAAATCTGGGCGGCCAGGTCATTGATTCTGGAAAGCTCCCGGAGGCTGGCAATGGCCTCCTGCACGGAAGTCTTGGTCTTGGCCAGGGTATCCTGCCCGTTGTCATAGGCGGAATCCGTCTGCTCCTTCATAGACTGGGCGCTGAGAATCACTTCATGGCTGGCGCCGGCCGAGGAAGAAATATTATCCAGCACTTCTTGAACCACGGTGTTGATCTTACCAATCTCTCCGTCCACATTTAATACGATGGAATTGGTATTTTCAATGGAAGAAGAAAATCTGCAGAGTATCAATAATGTCCCGCAGAGAGAGGATCATACTCTCTGTGGCGGTTGTCATGCTTCCAACCTCATCCTTCCGGCTGCTGTATTTGCGGATGTCGTCCTTTTCCGTTATATCAAAATTCTGCAAGGCGACAATGCTGTTCTCGATGGTTTTCGATGGTTTTCAATGGTTTTGTCAGCCGCTGAATAATAAAGAGGGAGACAATACACAAAGCGATCAACGTACCGATCGAAAAAAATAGTCAGTGTGGTTTTTAAGCCGTTGAGCGTCAATCCGTCCAGCGTCTCTACCAGCCCGCTGGTATAGACGCCGCCGCCCACCAGTCCGATGGGGTTCTGAGCTTCGTCAAACACGGCGCGGTATAGGAAAACAATCGTTCCGTTGCGAATCTGGTACAGATATGATAAAATTGATTACAATTACAAGCCCAAAGGGGGTGAGAAACTTGAAAATAAAGGTAAAGGACGTTGCGGCCCTGGCGAAGGTATCTGCAACAACGGCCTCGCTTGTATTAAACCAGAAGCCCTGCCGTGTGTCAGAAGAGACAAAAGAACGGATTTTCCGGATATATGAGGAATTGCGATACCAGCAGGAAAACTATGGGATTTTTCAAGGATTTAAAAAAGTAAACTGCATTGGACTGATTGTACCGGAGCATGAAAATCCTTTTTTTTTATCGTTGGCGGAGCAAATTGTGGAGAGGGCAGAAGAAAAGGGCTATACGGTTTTTCTGTGTTATGCCGGGAAAACCTTTGAATCCTTGAAAAACATAATCGAATGCTTTATTGGAAAAAATATGGACGGGGTACTGCTCATTCCGCCGGAAACGATTGATAAAGAAGGAATCCGCTTGATAAAATCGTTGCAGACATCGGGGATGCCATTGGTATTGGTGGATCGTGCCGTATATTCCGTGTTCTGTGATTTTGTAACCTCCGATAATAAATATGGCGGAAAATGTGCAACGGAGTATTTGATCGCCTGCGGCCATGAAAAAATAGGGATTATTATGGGGGGAGGATCCACCTATACGGCAGATAAACGGCTGGAAGGCTACAAAGAGGCCCTGGCAAAGCATAAGATCGTATGGGAGGAACGGTATATATATCGCGGCATTTATGCGCCGGAGAGCGGATATGCCGGGGCGGAAGCGTTGAGGAAGCAGGGAGTAACCGCTATTTTTGCCACAAATGACCTGATTGCCAAAGGAATTTATCAGTATGCGGAGGAATCTGGTCTTCAGATCGGAAAAGACCTTTCGGTGGTGGGATATGACGATACGAAGCTCTGTGAATTTCTTGAGCCGCCGTTAGCCAGCATGGAGCAGAATATCTTTTCCATGGCGGAAACGGCTGTGGATCTGATGCTGAAGCAGATCAAAGAGGAGGATCACCCAACACCTGCACAAAATTTTTATTATACGCCGATTCTGCACAAGAGAGCGTCTGTTGGAAAACAGGAGTTTCGATAAAAAGGCTGCTTCGTCAGTCTTTTTTTGTTGCATAATTGAGAAAAAGGTGATATAATTTATCAAACATTAAGTATTTACCAATAATTTATCAAAAGCAAAAACACAGGAGGAGGAAAATGGGCAGGAAAAAAATTATTCTGGACTGCGATCCGGGAATGGATGACTCCATGGCCATTGTGATGGCTGTGAAATCTCCGCTGCTGGAGGTGAAGGCAATCACCACGGTAAACGGCAATTATCCGGTGGAGGTGACGGCGGCAAATGCCTTGAAAATACTGGAAATGCGGCCAGGATCGCAGAGGCCGCCAGGCGTGTGGGCAGCAGGGGAGGCTTTGTTCTGGGGATTACCGGGAATCCGGATTCCCTGCTGGGGAATGCGTCCACCAGGGTCCTGAAGCTGGATATTCCGCCTTTTCCAAGCTCGCCCGGGGTAAGAAGCTATATGGTATCCGTTCTGGCGCTGCTGCTTCTGGCAATCCGGATCGGCGAGGTACGCGGGCGTTATACGATGGATGAGGCCATGGATTACCGGATGGATCTGTGCCGTCATTCCTATGACCTGGAAAACGGAATGGAGGCTCTAAACGCACAGATGCTGGATCTTGCACAGCGCTGGAGCCAGATGGAGGCGTTTGATTTTATCGGGAGCGGGCCGGATTTCGCGGCGGCGCTTTATGGGCAGGCGAAGGTATATGAAGCGGTTGGGAAATATGCCATGAGCGTGAATACGGAGGAATGGCTGCATCTCAACTTTTTTCTGAAAAATGTGGAGAAAATAGGAACGATTCTCATTTCCTCCCGGGCGGATGAAGCAAGAAGCCGTACGGAGGAGGTATTGGAATATGCGGTGGGGTACATGAAGCGGCCGACGCTGCTTATTACCGATACCCCGGTGAAGATTCCCAATGCCGAGGTGGAGCAGGTGATACTGCCCAGGCCCGGATATACATACACGGCCCTGCTGTCCCAGTTTATTCCGCCGGCGCTTCTGACGGGATATCTGGCGAAGCTTCTGGGCGAAGAATACGGGCGGGGTTGTAAGGGAGTATGGTCCTTCGCCCAAAATGGAAACGGCGTGCGCTTAAGTAAGATCATTGTGAAGTGAGGAGGCATCATGTTAAAGAATTTTAAGATTCGTACGACGGCACAGGATGTATATGCGATTACAGACGACGTAAAGGCTTTTGTTGAAGAATGCGGCGTACAGGAAGGAATCTGCACAATTACAATTCCCCATACGACAGCGGCCGTAACGATTACCTCCTTCTGGGATCCCCATGGATTTGAGGATCTGCAGGATGAAATAGGCCGGCTGGTTCCTACGCGTGTGGATTTTAAGCATCAGCATGATACGCCCCAGGATGCGGCGGGCCATGTAAAATCATCCTTACTTGGGGTGACAATGACTCTGATTGTACACGAAGGCAGGCTTCTTCTGGGGCATTCCCAGGGCATTTATTTCCTGGAGTTCGACGGCCCCAGAAATCGTGAATATTTTGTAAGTGTGGTGGCAGGGTGATATGAAACGACGAAAGCTGGTTGTATTATCGGTGGATGCGCTGGTATCGGAGGATCTGGCGCTGGCAGGGGAATTGCCGGGCTTTGGGGCGGTTATGAAAAACGGATGCGGTGTAAAACGGGTCAGGAGTGCATTTCCGACGCTGACCTATCCCATCCATGTAATGCAGATTACCGGAAGAAATATGATGGACACGGGCGTCTATAATAATGAAGCATTTCAGCCGGGCAGGCTGGAGCCGGACTGGTGCTGGGATGTGAAGCATATTAAGACGCCGACCATATTTGACGCGGCAAAGGAGCAGGGGCTTTCCACCTGTGCCATTATGTGGCCGGTTCTGGCGGGAGCAGACATTGATTTTAATATTCCGGAGGTCTGGGATAGGGAGGATTGGGATGATCCCCACCGTATTTATCAAAAATACTGTTCCCCCGGGGGATATGAATATTTCAAAAAGCATGTGGATAAGCTGGGATGGCATCCCAAGCCGGCATATGATGAGTTTGCGATCTGTCTGGCAGAAGATATTCTGGAACATGAGATGCCGGATGTATCCTTTCTCCATGTGTCGGCGGTGGATATTGCCCGGCATTACCATGGGATTTTTTGCAAAGAAGTCTATGGAGCCCTTGAGCAGGTGGACCGATGGATTATAAGGCTTATGGCGGCAATCCGGGCCGCCGGCTGTGCAGAGCATACCGACTTTATCATATGCAGCGATCATGGCCATCTGATGATTACCAGGGAACTGAATCTGAATGTGATTTTCAGGGAACAGGGACTGATCACAACCGATGGACAGGGAGTGATGACAGATTATCGGGCATATTGCCACAGCGCCAGCCTGTCCGGCCAGATTATGCTGAAAAATCCCGGGGATCCTTCGCTTTACAGAACCGTATGGGAGCTGCTCTGCAATCTGCAGCAGGAGAAACGGTATGGGATTCGCAGGATTTATACAAAAGCAGAAGCAAGGCGGGAATTTGCTTTATCCGGTCCCTTCTCGTTCGTGGTGGAAGGGGAGGAGGGGACGGCCTTTGGCCATCGTCATACCGGCAGGGCAGTGATTTTGCCGGTGGATGAAGATTACGCCTATGTGATTGCAGGGCATGGCCATCGTCCCCAGCTTGGTCCTCAGCCGGTTCTGCTGGCCTCTGGACCGGACTTCCGTAAAAATGTATGGCTGGAGCGCGGAGACATTCTGGATGAGCTTCCAACCTTTGCCAGGCTGCTTCATTTGAAAATCCCGGATCTTCCCGGGCGCGTTTTAGGAGAACTGCTTCTGGAGCATGGGGAGTAAAAAGGATCCGTCAGGTACAGGAATCGTATCTGACGGATCCTTTTATGATTCGCTCATTTGGGCCAGCAGAAGGTGGAGCTGGTTACGGTCGATACCGGAAAGCGGTGGCGGCCCCATCTGTGCAATGCATTTTGCGGCGCTGATGCTCCCCATAACCCCGCATTGGCGGGGCGTATAGCCTTCGCAGAAGCCGTAAAGCACGGCGGCGGTAGAGCTGTTGCCCGCGCCGGTAGGGTCTGCTGCATGTACGCCGGAAACAGGCGGGACTTTGATGATGCGGCCCTTTTCCAGGATCATTCCGCCACGGGCGCCGGCCCGCAAATAAATCAGGGGAACCTGCCAGGTGGATAGGCGCTCTGCGGCTTCCGTAAGATTCCCAAAGCCCAGCAGGGAAAGCGCTTCCGTCTGGTTGAGGGAGAGGATATCGCAGGCTTCCGCGATTTTACGGACCTGGGCCAGGTGCGCAGGAGCCGCAATATTGGCGTGAAGCTCCCAGGCTAAAGAAAAACGATTGTTTTCCTTTTCCGCAAGAATGATCTCCCAGTAATTTTCAGGGATTTTCTGAAAAATATATACGCCCCTGGCATCTTCAAAAAACGGAATCATATCGGAGGGGGAAGCCTCCATTCTGCGGTAGTGCTCCTTCCCATACCGGGGCGTTTCTGTGCGCTCTCCGTCTGGGCGATATTGTATCACCGTGCAGGGGGTATGGGGATCGCGGATGGAGAGGCCGTCGGTACAGACCCGGTTCTCTCTGAGCCAGGAGCCGTGCAGGGAAAAGAAGTCCTCTCCTACGCCGGAAATTATGGCGGCGTCATCGGTCCAGAGACGCAGGCCGCAATATGCGTACAGCCCTGCGCCGCCCAGATATGCTCCGGTATATTGCCGGTCCGCGGTCCAGACCTCATCCGTAACAACCGTTGAAACCACAAGATATTTTGCCATACATGCCTCCATGCTTCTGATTTGTTTGTATATATGTTAACACAATAAAATAAATATTTCAATACATTTTGGCAAATATTTTAATAATACAAATTGACTTTTTTTCAAACATATCGGATAATAAATTTAAACTTTTCTGTATTTCTATCCTTATATAAATATGGAAGGAAAATGCATGAATGCAGGACAAAGGAGATGTGTATGCTATTATCCACAGGAATTACCATTGATAAAAGCTCCCCGATTCCGGTTTATCATCAGATTGCTTCCGATCTGATCGAGCGGATTTCAAAGGGGGAGTGGATTGTCGGGGACCGGTTTCCGCCTGAAACGGAATTGATCCAGGAGTATGAGGTGAGCCGTGTGACCATGCGCCAGGCCCTGGCGGAGCTGGAGCAAAGAGGGATTATTGAGAGGCAGAGGGGGAAGGGGTCCTTTTTGACAACCAATCCCACGCCATTTATTGAGAGCCTGAATTTTCCAAGCCCCAATCAGGAAAAGAGCAAAAAAAATGATTCCAGGGTACTGGAATGGAAATATATGAAGGAGATTCCCCTTTATGTGCAGCAGATGTTCCGGATCAGGGAAAATCAGGAATTGATTTTTTTGAGCCGGCTGTTTCTTCGGAACGACATACCGGTGGGCCTGAATCACACATGGTTTCCGGCGGAGATGGTGCCGGATCTGATTGAGAAAGGCCTTGTCAATAAGAGCGTTACGGACACGTTAAATCAGAGATACCAGTATAAGATCCAGAAGGTGGAGAACTATATTGAGGCGGCGAAAATGAATGCCCAGGAAGCGGCTTTGCTGGAGAACAGCTACGATGCTCCGGCATTAAAAATTATTTCCACGCATTTTCTGGACTCCGGAATTCCCATTGAATATTCCAATACGCTCTGGGTAGCGGCGACTACGCGCTTTCGGATGATTGCCGAGGCCAATTAATCTATCATGGGAGGAGGCAATTTTTATGAGCGATATTTTAACGCCGCAGAAGAAAGTATTTCTCTGTGTGGACAACCCGGCCGATCATGAGCTGATCGCTAAAATGGGGCGCGCCCTGTCCGTGCCGGAGCGTGTGCAGATTATGAAGAGTCTGTTAAATGCGTCAAAAAGCATAGCGGCCATCTCAAAGGAGCTGGATATCCCGGCTTCCAGCGTCTCCCGCCACATCGACGTGCTGGCGGAGGCGGGGCTTGTCTATGTGATGTTTAAGCCCAGCCCCAAGGGCCATATCAAGTACTGCTCCCAGGCGATCCTGGAGTTTGCCGTTTCCTTGGAGCCGGTGGGTACAAGCCAGGAGAAAAAGGGCTATACGGTGGAGATGCCCATCGGTATGTTCTCCCGGTGCCAGATCAAGGCGCCCTGCGGGATGACCGGCGTGGAGGAATACGTGGAATCCTTCGACGATCCCAACGTGTTTTTCTCGCCCAAGCGGGTGCAGGCAGAATGCATCTGGTTTGACCAGGGCTTCATCAGCTATAACTTCCCCACCGATTTTCCCAGGGACTGCCGGTATTCCCAGATTACCTTTTCCTTCGAGGTATGCTCGGAGACCATGTATTACAATAATGAGTGGGAATCGGATATCACGGTCTGCATCAACCAGCGGGAGATTCTTACCTTCACCTCAGCCGGGGACTTTGGCGGCCGCCGGGGCAAATATACGCCCCTGTACTGGCCGGTCACCAGTACCCAGTTCGGCGTGCTGAAGCGGATCACCGTGGACGAAAAGGGCGTGTGGGAGGATCAGGTGCTTGTATCCGACAAGGTGAGGTTCCAGAATTTGAAGATCGGGGAGGATTCCACCATCCGTCTGGATATCGGCGTGAAGGAGGATGCAGTGCACCGGGGCGGCGTTAACCTTTTTGGACGGAGCTTCGGCGATTATCCCCAGGCGATTGTGATGTCGTTAAAATGAAATGCGGAAAAATCGCTTATAATATTGTATAAAGACAGGGAAGGCAAGGAAGGGATCCGGCACTCGGCAGGAAGGCCCCAGGGAAACGGTATACGCCAGACGATGAAAAGTGCAGGCTCATGGGAAGGGAGAAGCGTGTATGGGAATGTTTTTGAACAGCAGGTCGCCTCTGGAGGAGTACAAAACTCTTGCCAGGACCAGATTTTTTGTGGATAAATCGGAGATGATCGATGAGCTTCTGACGGTGGTTGTGGAGGGCGGGCAGAGATACATTTGTATCACCAGGCCCCGGAGGTTTGGAAAGAGTGTTACGGCCTGTATGATCGGGGCTTTTTTTTGGCAGACCAGAGGGAGCCGGAGAGGTGTTTGACGGCCTCAGGATTGCAGAGAGTGATCGTTATCAGGAGCATTTGGGGCGGCAAGAGGTGATCTATATTGATTTCAGCAGGCTGCCGGAGAATTGTAATTCTTATGATGCATATATAAGACGTATTTCCGATGGGATGAAGGAGGATTTGAACCAGGCATATCCCGAGCGGGATATTGATGTGGAGAAGCCGGTCTGGGATAATCTGAAGACGATTCTGGAGCAGGAGGATAAGAAAGTCATATTTGTGATGGATGAATGGGATGCCATTTTCCATAAGGATTTTATTACAGAACGGGATAAAAAGAGGTATGCTCTGCGGTTTCAGGGGAAGATAGCTGAGGAGCCTAAGGTGGAGGGGAGGATCCTGCTGGTTGGGATTGGTTATGACAGGAAGACGAAGGAGCATATCTGTAAGGTGGAGGAGCTGTAAGGATAGAACAGGGGAAGACGTGTCTTGGTCTTCCCCTTTGGTATGCTTTTGATCATTGCAATACTTCCAGCTTCTGCGCCCATTCCAGCTCCTTTTGTATCATGTCATTGTAGTCTGACATCATGGAAACCAGATCTCCTGCGTCGGTATTGGAATAAGTTTCCACAAATTTGCAGTATTCGTCTACAAATGCCTCATAGCCATCCAGGGCTTCTTTTTCAGACTCCGGCTGCGGGAGCATAGAGGCCAGAGTACTAAGGAACGAATATAAAACTATTGCCAGAACCAGGTTTTTCGTTGTATTGCGAATCTGGTATAGATATGATAAAATTGATTACAGTGAAAACCACAAGAAGGGGGAAGAAAATCTTTGAGTAAACATGGATCGGGAAAATACACAAAAAGCTACTGCCTCTGCATTACGCGAAAGCGCTTGCTGTCTCTGTGGTTGGCGTTGCTGCTGTTGTGCGTAGGGGCATTGCTGGGCATATATGGCTGGATACAGTTGAATGAAGATAAATCCCTCTGGAAGATCACGGACTACCTGAAAATGGCTGTCGGTTTAGGCGGCGCGGCACTCTTCCTGATTTCCGGGCTGGGTACGGCCTTTACGGCTCTTAGAGATGCCCTTTGTCCCGGCAGGAGCGCCCTGGCTAAGTCCATCCGATCCCAGCTTCCCCATCCCGAAGCGGCGCTGGACGTGAGGGAACTGTTTGCCATGGTGGACCGTGATATTGAGGAAAACGGCCTGTGGTTCGATAAGGTGGCGGTGGGAAAGGAATGGGTGCTGGGAGATGAGGCCAGCTATATTCCCCGGATCCGGGTATTTTTTGGCAGAGATGAGATCAGAAGCCGCCGCAGCGGAGAGCGGATCAATACCACCCGGATCCTGGAGCTGCATATCTTAGACGACCGCCGGCAGCATCAGATGACTACACTTCGCAAGCCAAAAGAGCTGAAAGCGCTTCTGGAATACATTTCCCTTCGGGCGCCGGATGCTTTGCAAAGGCCCTACAATGAATATGCCAAATGGATCCAGAAGCCGGATATGGAATGGGAAAATATGCTGCGGGAATACCGGGTAAGACAGGGAGAACGGGAAATGTCCGACTACAAGGTAAAATATTAAATGAAAGATAAATATTTATGTAAAAAATAATATTATGAAAGGATATAATGTCATGGGAAGATGCTTTAGTGATGAGGTTGAACAAGCACTTACGTATATCTATTATGATCTGCGTGCAGGGAAGGGTGCGGAGGGACTTGCAATTTTGGAGAAAGCGTCGGCTGCGGGAGACGGGGACGCATCCTGCATACTGGCCCGGTGCTACTGCGGAAATCAGTACGTCTGGAGCGGACATGATTTCCCGGAGGATGACGATAAGGCTGTCGCATTGATTCGAAGATCTGTGGAACAGGGTAGCGGTATTGGCGTTATGGTGGCTTTGCGGACCGGGGAGCTCAAGTCTGCCTTAAAGCGGAAGATGCCCTTTGGAAGCCTGGAGGAGGCTTTTGACAGTGTTTTGGAAAAAGCTCGGGCCGGGGATGCATTTTGCCAGTATACGGTGGCAAATTCCTACTTTTGGTGGGATTTTATCCAGATCCAGGGCAAGGGCCGGGATTCCTTTTCCAGTGAGAAGGAGTATAAGGCCTATCTTGCGGAGAATATTTCCAAATGTGAGGAATGGTTCTGGAAAGCGTTTAAAGGCGGCATGTATCTTGCAGCCAATAATTTGAACCGTTATTACAATCAAGGAGATGAGGACTTGATTGCTCCCCGCCCGGAGCTTGCCAGGGATCTGTATAGGCAGGGGGCGGAGATGGGATACCCCATCCATCAGTGGATTTACGGGGAGGATCTGGAAAAAGAGGGACGAAAGGAGGAGGCTCTGCAGTGGTACAAAATGGCGGCAGAGGGCGGTCAACTGGAATGCTGGTATCATGTGGGAAAGGCTTATGAGGACGGTGAAGGCGCTTTGGAGGATCTGGCTTATGCGGCCGCCTGTTATGAGAAAGGACTGGCACAGAAAAAGGACAGCGGCAAGCGCGTGGGCTGTGCTAACCGGCTGGGATCCATGTATTATGATGGAAGAGGCGTAGAGAAGGATTACGCCAGGGCCTTTCAATTATTAAAGTACGGGTATGATCAGGGGACGACATACGGAGTCTGCTATCTGGGCAAGTGTTATTTCCGAGGGCTGGGAACGCCGCAGGATTACGGGAAAGCAAGAGAGTTCCTGGAGCAGGTAGACTGGACGAACCGGGAAGCGTTTTATATGCTGGGGGTAATTTACGGCAATGGCCTGGGCGTGCCCGAGGATATACCCAAGGGAGTGGAATACTTGAAGAAGGCGGGAAGTTTGAAGGAAGCCAGAGAAGAATTGCTTCATTACAGGAAAACGTTGTTTGGAAAATGGGTGAGGAGGTAATTTTTATGAGCGATACTTTAACGCCGCAGAAGAAGGTTTTTCTCTGTATTGACAAGCGCTATTTTAAAAGCCTGCCAACTCAACCAGTAATAGAATACAATTACATTAAAAAAAGCAAAAGCGCTGTGCCCCTTATAGGTATGGCGTTTTTTTGACGGTCCCGGCGCCTGCCCCAGCGGATGAGGCGGGTGGCCGATGGCATAATGTAAAATGCTGGGAAGAACGACAGTTTCATATATACTTTGACCAAAAACAGCGCTGATTACAAATGGTTTTTGGTTACCTTATCAAAAAATGAGAGGCCTTTATCTTCGAAACGTCAAAATGTGGCAAGGTCCAAATCATTGTTTTTCCATAATTGTTTGTATATAATGAAGGAAAGGAGAGCCGGAGGCGAACCTTTCCGCTACCCAAACGTAGCGAAGCTTAAGTTCGGGTTTCCCGAGGAGAGCCGGAGGCGAACCTTTCCGCTACAGAAAATTTTTATGGAGAGGGGTTACAATGTATCGAAGCGAACATCCAAATCCGCAATTTGAGCGGAGCTATTATGTGAGCCTGAATGGCCCGTGGGAATTTGCCATCGGAAAAGGAAACGGCCGACTGAATGAGCCGCTGCCGGACCGGATCGAGGTTCCCTTTTGCCCCCAGTCGGAGATGTCGGGGGTGGGAATCACAGATTTCATCGACGACTGCATTTACTCACGGCTGATCACCGTGCGTAAGGAGGATCTGGCAGGAAGGCTGGTCCTGCACTTTGGGGCGGTGGATTATGAGGCCGGAGTTTATGTGAACGGACAGTATGTCACATCCCATGTGGGGGGATACACGGCCTTTGAGGCCGACATTACCCAGGCTGTCCGTCCTGGGGAGAACCGGATCACGGTAACCGTACACGATGATATGCGGGAAAATATCCCCAGCGGGAAGCAGACCAGAAAACAGCATTCCTTTGGCTGCTTTTACACACGGACTACCGGGATCTGGCAGAGCGTTTGGCTGGAGCGGACGCCAAGTATTTATTTAAAGAGGATTAAATTTTTTTCGGACATTGAGGAAGGTGCTGTGGAAGCGGCGGTAGAGATCGAAGGGAGCGCTCCCGTGCGGATCCGGGTCTTTTATGAGGGCAGGACAGTGGGGGAGGCCCAGGGAGAGACGGCGTTCCGCCGGAGATTCCAGATCCCGCTGGCAGAGAAGCATCTCTGGAAGCTGGGGGAGGGAAACCTGTATGATGTGGAGATCACCGTGGGGGAAGACTGGGTGCACAGTTACTTTGGCCTCCGCCAGGTAAAGTACGAGGGAAGAAAATTCCTGCTAAACGGAGAGAGCGTCTTCCAGCGCCTGGTACTGGATCAGGGGTACTACGCCAAAGGCATTTATACGGCCCCGTCGGTGGAACAGATGCGCCAGGATATCCAGCGGGGGATCGCACTGGGCTTCAATGGCGCAAGACTGCATCAGAAAGTATTTGAGCAGCGTTTCCTGTATGAATGTGACCAGTTGGGCTATATGGTCTGGGGAGAATTTCCAAGCTGGGGCGTAGAATACGAGAAGCTGGACTTTCTGGGACGATTTATCAGCGAATGGAGCGAGACGGTGGAACAGTATTTCAACCATCCTTCTATCATCACCTGGTGCCCCTTAAACGAAGCCTGGAGCAATCTTCTGGACAAACGGAAGGTGCGGGACGTGCGTTTTGTGGAAAGCGTCTACGTGGTGACAAAGACCCTGGATGATACAAGGCCCTGCATTGATACCAGCGGCGGCTACCACGGGAAATACACGGATGTCTTTGATTTTCACTGCTACGGTTCCCAGGAAGAACTGGACGGCTGCTTGAAACGCCTAGAGCAGGAGGATCTGCTGACGGTGGAGACGCTATACCCGCCTAAGAGCGCCCAGGAAAATATTCTCTGCAAGGGAGAGATTCCCATAAATGCCAGCGAATACGGCGGTATCGCTTACTCCGGCAATGGGAATGGGAAGCGGGATATGAGCGCCCGGGAGGATAAAACGGCGGCCATCGAAGCCGAGGAAGGTTGGGGATACAGTATCTGCAGGGATGAACATACGTTCGTAGAACGTTACCGGAGGCTGACCGGGCGGCTCCTTCGCTGCGGCAAGCTCAGCGGCTTCTGCTATACACAGTTGTATGATATCGAGCAGGAAGAAAACGGGTTTTATACATATGCAAGACAGCCAAAACTAAGTCCGGCGGCCATGAAACGGATCAGAGAGTGCAACCGGATCCGGGCGGCCATTGAGTAAAAACGAGAAAAGGAGAAGGATATGGAGGGGAAACAGAGAACGGGAAAGCGTTTGAAAACGCTTCGGAAAAATAAAAGCAAATATCTCTTTGTATACGGGATGCTGCTTCTTCCGGTGATTCAGTTTTGTATTTTTTACATCGGGATCAACATGAACTCGATCGTGATGGCCTTCAAGGAATTTGCCGGTTATGCGGCGGACGGCGGGGAAGTCTTCTGCTGGTCCCTGGAAAATTTCCGGATGTTTTTTAAGGAATGGGCTAATCCGGAGACGTCTGTGGTCATGTCGGCCCTTCGGAACACTTTCAAATATTTTACCGCGGCGGTCTGTATGGTACCCCTAACGTTTCTGGTGGCCTACTTCTTATATAAGAAGATTCCCGGCTACAAATTTTTCCGGGTGCTGTTCTTCCTGCCGTCCATCGTCAGCGCTATGCTGTTTGTGACCACCTACAAGAACCTGATTGGCTACGGCGGACCCGTGGATCTTTTGCTGTCCCTGGTGGGAGGCAGGATCCCGCCGCTTTTGACCGACAATGCCACGGCCACCGGAACCATCATTGCCTTCACCATCTGGACCGGGTTTGGCGTAAATATGATCCTGTACCAAAGCGCCATGAGCCGGATTCCGGAGGAGGTCATTGAGGCCGGCCAGTTGGACGGGGTGCCCTGGTATAAGGAGATCGTAAGCATCATCATCCCCATGGTCTGGCCCACCCTTTCCACCACGCTGATTCTGCTGATCACCTCACTGTTTAACAGCACCGGGCCGATCCTGCTGTTCCAGGGATCCGGCGTGGAGGTGGATAACCCGGCCATTACCACCACGGCCTTCTGGATCTATCGCCAGACCTTTAAGGGGGCGAACCTGAATTATCCGGCGGCCATCGGAATGTTCTATACATTGGTCAGCATCCCCATCGTATTCCTGGTTCGTTATTTCTTTAACAAGATCGATCCGGAAGTCGAGTACTAAGGAGGGCATATGGAAAAAGTGAAAAAATCAGCATCCCCTGCACCAGGGGGACAGAAAAGGAACAGGCATGGAAAAAAAGCAGGATTTTCCATCTGTCGTATCATTGTATTTCTCCTGCTGGCGATTTATGCTTTTACATTGATCTATGCCATGGTGTGGGCGGTTCTGTCGTCCTTAAAGACTCAGACGGAGTTTTCCACCAACCTGATTGGATTGCCCAGGGACTGGCAGTTCGGGAATTATCTTCAAGCCTTCCGCTCGGTGCAGGCCGGCGGACATAACATGCTTGAAATGTTCTTCAATTCCCTCTGGTACTCCTGTGGCGGCGCGTTGCTGGGAGTGATCGCCTCCTCCATGGTGGCTTATGTGGTGGCAAAATATGAGTTTCCGGGGCGGAAGCTGATCTATGCGGTGGCTTTGGTAACCATGATGATCCCGGTAGTAGGCTCCTTCCCGTCCCAGTACCGGATGTATTCGGTCTTGGGAATTTTAGACAGCCCCCTGCTTCTGGTGACAAAATTCAGCGGCTTTGGCTTCAATTTTGTTATGCTGTATTCCTTCTTTAAGACCTTGTCCTGGACCTACGCAGAAGCCGCTTTTATGGATGGGGCCAGCCATTTGAAGGTATTCTTAAAGGTAATGCTGCCCCAGGCCCTTCCGGTGATGGGATCTCTGTTCCTTGTATCCACGGTACAATTGTGGAACGAATATATGGAACCGAATTTGTTTTTGCAGTCCCATCCCACCCTCTCCTCCGGCCTGTATGTCTTCCAACTGGAGATGACGAGAGGAACCAACTACCCGCTGCTTTTTGCGGGACTGATCGTAAGTGTGATCCCTGTGATTATCCTGTTTGTAAAATTCCAGAATACCATGATGGAATCCATGAGCATGGGCGGTCTCAAGGGCTGATGAAAGGAGGAACCTATGAAAAAATGTTTTGGGTGGAAAAAAAGAAAGAGACAGGCTGCGCTGCTCCTTGTGGCCGCCATTGCCACAGGCAGCCTTGCCGGGTGCGGGGAGCCCAAGGAGCCGCCAAAGGAGGAATATCCCGAGTATGCGGATGATAAGGAGATGTGGATCGGCGGCTGGGATGTTCCCATCAATACCCTGGAAGATTACCAGATGGCCAAGGATATGGGGTTGACCCATATGTTCATCGACGGGATATTTGCCTCCCGGGGAACGGACGGGTACTATCAGCAGCTTAAATATTGCGAGGAGGTGGGCCTGAAGGCGATTGTGGGTATGGATACCGCTCTGGATAATTCCGCCAACGTGACGGTGGATACCTTCGATTACAGCATCTACCCGGCGGTAGATATGATCAACCTCTGGGATGAACCGCCCATTCAGCAGTTTGACGATGTGGTGGGGCGGATCGACGCCATGAAGGAGATTTATGAGGGGAAGGATATGACGCTGTATGTCAATATGGATCCCTACAACTGCGTGGCCCAGCCCGGCACGCTGACAAGTACGGAGGATTATGTGTCCCAGTTCTGTGACCGGATCCTTTCCCGGATTCCGGGGCGGAAGATCCTGTCCACCGATATTTACCCTTTGCTCTATACCCGGGGGGAGTATGTCATCAGCAGTATGTGGCTGGAGCATATGAGCCAGTATGCCCGTTTCGCCAAGGAAAATGATGCGGACTTCCATATGTTTATCCAATCCTACACGTCGGGGGAACAGCGGGAGCTTACCGGCCGTGAGGATCTGACGTTCCAGATCTATACGGATATGGCCTTTGGGATCAAGGGGTTCAGTTATTTTACCTACCGGAAATCTTTCCTGGAGGGCTTCGGGGGAGGCTGTGTGGAAAACGATACATCCTGTACGCCGACACCCACATATCACTGGGCCCAGGAGGTCAACCGAGAGATTGCGAACTTCGACCATGTGTACCTGTCCTTTGACTGGGAGGGCGTACTGCCGGTGAATGGCAGCGACCACCTGGCGGAGGATCCCAGCTATCAGAACAGCCTGTTTGCGGCGATTGCCTATCCCCTGACGGGGCTTTCCTGTGCCACACAGGTGTCGGGAACCCAGGATACCCTGATCGGCCAGTTCCGGGATGCGGATGGCAGGGACGGCCTGATTGTTACAAATTTCACAGACCCGATCCAGCAGATGAAGGATAAGGTGAGCTTCACCTTTAAGGACGCCAACCGGGCCATGGTTTACCGCAGTGGCGAACGTAAGATTTATGAGGTAAAGGATAACCAACTGGAACTTACCCTGTCGCCCGGAGAAGGGGTCTTTCTGATCCCCTTAAAAATAGAGTAGCAAAACAGTATTGGGAAAGAAAAAGGAGGAGAACGAAAATGAAAAGAAGAAAACAAGTCTTGAGCCTGTTTGCGGCTTTTGTTTTGGCAGCCGGTACCCTTGGCGGATGTGGCGGCCAGGATACGACGGGAACAGCAGAACTGGAAAATGGAGATAGCGCCGGCGGTCAGGAAACGCCGTCAGGAGGAGGCGTCGTCAGCGTACACTACAGCGCCGGCGGTTTTGGCAATGAATGGATGGATGCCATCAGCCAGGACTATAAAACCCTGACAGGCGTAAATGTCAAATGGGTGCCCAGCTATTCCACGGGAGAGATCCAGTCCCTGCTGAACTCGGAACAGGAATATAATGACATCGTGATGCCTTTGTTAAATATGTATCAGGCCCAGGATGCCCATATGCTGGAGGACCTGACGCCGGTGTACGACGCGGTCTGCGAAGGGGAATCCGCGGCCATCAAGGAGAAGATGAACCAGACCCTCTATGAGTACAGCTTAGCGGGGGATGGAAAGCGCTATATCATGTACGGCAGCAATTCCGTGTCGGCTTTTTGCTACAACGCCGACACCCTGAACGAGGCCTTCGGGGAAGGAAACTGGCAGCTGCCCCGCACCACCAACGAGCTTTTAGAAATGGCCAAGGAGCTGACAGGCAAGGGATATTACGCCTTTTCTGCCTGCTCCGGGATCAATTATAACTGGGATTACCTTGGGGTTGTGTGGTGGGCCCAGTACGACGGGCTGGAAAGCTACAACAATTTTTACAAGGGCCTGTATCAAGACGAAGCAGGAGAGTGGCAGCAAGGGACCAAAATCAACGACGCCCCGGGACGGCGGGTGGCTCTTGAAACCCTGTCCGAGCTGCTGGATCTGAAGAACGGGTACCTGCACGCCTATGCAAAATACATGAATTTTGAAGAAGCCCAGGCGGCATTCCTCTCCAACGGCTACCGGGACGACAGCAAAAAGGCGGCCTTTATGGTAAACGGCGACTGGCTGGAAAACGAGATGTTTTCCTGGCTCATCAGTAATCCCCAGAACATTGGCATGATGCGTGCCCCGGTGGTGAGCGAACTGGCCCAGAAGCTGCCTACGATTCAGACCGAGGAGAAGCTTGCGGCAGTGGTGGCCGCAGTGGATGAGGGCGCTTCCTCCTGTGACGGCGTTAGCGACGAGGATTTTGCGGCGGTGCAGCAGGCCAGGCTCATGTGCTATACGGCCACGCCCAATTACCCCATCGGAATCCCCAGCTACCGGCCCGAGGAGCAGAAGCAGTTAGCTAAGGATTTCCTGGTATACCTGTGTTCCGAGCGGGCCCAGAAGATCTATGCCAAGGAGCTGAAAGGTCTGACCATGCCCTATGGATATGAGGTAGACGAGACCATTTCCGTCAGCGATTTTATCCGCACCAAGCTGGACGCCTTTGGGAAGGATATGATACCGGTGTTCCCCAATAACTCCTCGCCCATGATGTACCGGGGCGGCCTGGCGGAGTTCCCGGGGGTAGGAAACGCCATCGACGGCAAGCTGATGGACGGAGAGAGCGCCGATTCCATCCTGGCGGCCAGCGCTCAGGGAATGGAGGCCAACTGGGAAAATTACAGGAAAGCCCTAGAGACCAGTCAGACGACAGCCCAATAGGCGTCGTGGAGGTTTAATATGGAAAAATTAAAAAAGAAAAAAGGTTTGATCATTGGTTTGGGAATCCTGGTGGTGGTACTGGCAGCCGGCGGAATTACCTTCGCCGTTCGCGGCATTAAGGATATCATCACCGCCTTCATCAATGTACCCGACGGTGTGGTGGAGGAGAGCCTTGGCACCTATCTGCTGCCGGAGTATGAGGTGGTGGACGCCAACGGGATGATCCTGGCCGGCTACCAGGTGGATCTGCAGTCGGTGACAGGTCCCGACGGGGAGGCGTTGGACGCCTCCTGGGATTCCCTGATGGTGGAAACGCCAGGAATCTATGAGTTTGTATACACGGCAGGTGTAGAGAATGTGAGGGACGAGACGGTACAGGTAGACTTTGGCGACCGGACGGCGCCCTCCATCAAGCTTACCGGGACGCTGCCGGACTTCTATATTACAGGAAATGCCTATAAAATGCCCTCCTATACGGTAGAGGGGGATGCGGAGATCTCAAAATGCTGGACAGGTGTATATTATCTTCCGGAGGACGGGAAGGAGCAGGAGGTTGCGCTGAAAAATAACCAGTTTCTGGTGGACCAGGAAAGCGGCTCCTATATCATCCGGATCCATGTGGAGGATAACGCCGGCAACGCCAATGAATATGAGTATGCCCGCAGCATAGACGGCCCGGAACATTTTGAGGCGGATACGGTCCTGTATTTTGGGGAAGAATTTGGCGTAAGGCAGGTGGAACTTTTAGAGAGCAGCAAATATACCGGCGAGTTTGTGTCGAAGGAGCAGGAGCCGGACCGGGTATATGGCGAAGAAAGCGGTTCCTACAAACTGACCTTCAGCGGTGAGGAAACCGAGGCTAATGAAGGCTACGTGGTTATGAAGACGCCGGCAATCCTGGATATCAGCAACTGCCAGGAAATGGGAATGTACGTCTATAATGACGGCGAGGCCGATGTCATTATGGGATCGCGCTGGTGGAATGACCAGGTAGTAAAGGCCGGGGAATGGACCCGGGTGGTCTGGCCGGTGAACGGCTGGGGCGGTGAAAACGGAAATGTAGGAACAGACAATATCAAAACCATCAGCGCCGGGGATATCTCCGGGACGGTCATTCGTATTTTGTTTGATTACAGCGGAGAAGTAGCTCCAAGCGGAACGTTGTATTTTTCTCCGATGAAGGTTGTCCGCAGGGAGGAAAGCGAGCTGATCGCCGGCGAGCATGTGCTTCTGGACCGCACCACCTACTGGCAGGGAGAGACGGTGCAGCTACGGGCCGAGGAAATCGAAGGCAAGGTGGTAGACTGTTTCCTGGCAGACGATATCCCGCTGACCGGGGACACCTTTATCCCCACAAAAGCAAAGCATACCATTACGGTGCGTTACGTGGATCAATTGTCCTACGATACCATGACCTGGGGCCGTTACAGCTACGAGCCTAAATGGTGGGGGAACGAGGCCTGGCTGACGGGGAACAATTGCGTGGCCAAGGGTATCAACGAAGAAAAGAACTGGGCGCTTAGCTTTGACGTCACCGGCGGCTACGATCCGGATCTGGAAACCAACCAGCTCTTTGGGGTGGCAGTGATGCTGGGGACGGAGCATATCATTGAATTCCAGGTGAATCATTACTCCGATTCCGTATGCAAATGGTATGGAGAGGGGGCCTGGGAGGATACCGTCTCTGTGCTGCCCCAGGAGGTGGTGGAGCGATTTATGAACGCCTCATCTTCAAATCCCGCCAATGTGCAGGTGATCCGCCGGGAGGGCGACATCTACCTCTTTGTGGATGAATTTTTCATCGGCAAGACTGCCATCGTCGACAAGCCGGTCCGGGGAGACTGGTTTGGCTATGGGGCCCGGGTGGAGCAAAAAGGCGTTGCCACTCCAAAAATTAAAAACCTGAAGGCAGTATCCGGCGAGGAACGTACCGGTTTTGTCTATGAGGCGAAGAAATATTATCTGCAGGTTGCCGATTATGAGGCCATAGCCGTCATCGACGGAGACATCTACCAGGCGCCGCTGGTGCAGGTGAAGGATGTGGAAGGAAATGCGGTAAAGGGTGCAAAGACCTGGCTTACGGCTGTCAGCGAGGGTGGAGATTCTTTCTCTGCAAAGGGCAGGAATGTCACCATTCCGTATGGCGGAGCCGTCAACCTGCGGCTGACCTATCAGGCGGATCACCCGGAGAACAGCGGGAAACTGAAAGCGTCCGCACGGATGACGGTGCAGAAAAGATCCGGTGTTATCATGGAGCCGGATCCGGTGGCAGTCCCCACCATCAACCCGGATGGCAATGAGGTGGCCTTTGACAACAGTATTTCCCATGGCGGCGACCACGGAGCGATCCGGGTGACAGCCAAGGAGGGCGATGTAGCGGTATTTTTAAATATATTTGATTTTACCGGCTATGATTATGTGGATTACTGGGTATACACAGAAGCCCAGGACACCATATCCGGTTCCTACTGGCTGGGCGATACGGCCTTAAAGCCGGGAGCATGGACGCGGGTAAGAATCAAGCTTGCGGATGAAAACGTCTATCTGAAAGATGAAAAAGGTGCGGATTACTGCCCCAATAAATGGCATAAGGGACAGCCCTACCGGGGACGCCTGGCGCTGCGGTTTATGGGCGAAGGCTGCGGGAAGGGCGTAAGCTTCTGGGTTTCTTCCGTGCAGGCCGGCGCCTACGGGCCGGTAACGGTAACCACAAAGAATTGTTCTACCGACAAGAGCAGCTATATGCAGGGCGATACCATTCATCTGAATCCGGAGGCGCCGGAGGGGATGATCCTGGATTATTTCTCCATCAACGGAGAGCGCACCGATGCGCTGAGCATCGAAGCTCTGGATCGGGAGTATGTGATCGAAGCCTTCTACCGGCCGAAAAATACCGTGCTTTACATCAACGAATTTGGCGTGGAGGGCCTGGGAGCAGGCGAGAGCCGGGTGGAATATGACCGGAATCTGTCCCATGGGGAGGATCAGGGTTCCGTGAAGGTAACGGTATCCGGGGAAGACAACGGCGTATTTTTAAGAAGCTATAATTTTACCGGCTATGATTATGTGGTATTCTACGTGTATACCAACACGGAGGGAACACAGGCCGGAAGCTGGTGGTGTGGGGATACGCCCCTGCGGCCGGGAAAATGGACGAAGGTTTATGTCCGGCTGAATGAGGAAAATCTGGTGCTGACCAATCCTATCTTGGGAGATCTATGGCCCAATAAGAATGGCGAAGTAAAAGAAGGAAGAATGATCGCCCGCCTTTTTGGCACAGGCTGTACTGAAGGGACGGAGTTCTGGCTGTCCTCTGTGAAGGCTTATTGCAAGGATCCTGCCAGCGTCAGCGGGGAAGCGCTTATGGTGGTGAACGCCAATACCGATGATTTCAGCCTGCAGCACGAGGCAAAAAGCGCCGTTTATACCACGCAGCGGGCTTATGATGGGCCCAACAAGCTGGTGACCGGTAGTGAAAACGGTTCTATGAAGGTGACTGTGGGCGGTCCAGAGGCCGGCGTAGCTGTGGCGGAAGCGTGTATTGACGATATCAGCCACTATAATGAGGTGTATTTCTATGTGTATACCGAGGGAAAGAACGCCCGGTCCGGCGGATGGTGGTGCGGCGATACGCCCTTAAGCCCGGGACAGTGGACCAAGATTACGCTGACCAAGGAAATGGGACCCCAGAACCTGGCAGGCCAATCCATTTTTACAGGGACACCGAACAATTTTGTTTACCGGTTTATGGGCGGCAGCGATGGCGACGTATTTTACGCCACATCCCTGTATGCGTCAAAGGCCACAGGCCCCAAGGAGGCCAGTGTGTCAGCGAAAAATGTGATCACCGACAAGGACAGCTACCAGCAGGGAGAAACCGTGACGCTGACCGCTTCGGTCAAGGCGCCTGCCGGATTAAAGATCCTGTATGTGGTAAATGGAAAGCCTTTGGCTGGAAATACCTTTGTGATGGAAGACGTAAATAAGAAATACACGGCGGAAGCGCTTCTGTGCAATCCGGCCACCGATGCCGTTCCGGTGCTTGGTACAGGCGGCGAGCAGGTTCTGTTCCAGGATGGAGCCAGGGCGGAGGGTTACGGAACGCAGAAGCTGTACGATGGGGATGATCCGCTGGTGCGCGCTTACGAGACCGGATCCTTGAAGGTGAAGCTGACCGGGCCGGAAGCCGCCGTATCTGTCAGCAATACATTGATCAGCGATATCAGCGGTTATGACAGCGTTTATTTCTACGCTTATACCGATGCGCCGGGTCTGCAGGCCGGAGCCTGGTGGTGCGGCGACACGCCCCTTACCCCAGGACAGTGGACGCGCATTACGCTGCCCAAGATCATGATACAGCGGGCGGTAGGCCCCTGGAATCTTCATGGCCAGTTGATCTTTACCGAAGGCCCGGATGGATTCGTGTATCGTTTTATGGGCGGCAAGGACGGCGATGTGTGCTATGTGACCTCCCTGTATGCGGAGAGGCTTCCGGTGGAACCGGTGAAGGATCATATGAAGCTGTATGGCTGTAAGACGGACCGGGACGGCTATAAGAAGGGGCAAACCGTGATATTGACGGCTGCAGAACCTCCGGCCGGGCTGGAAACCGGCGGGTTTATGGTAAATGGCCAGAGAATCGAAGGTAATACCTTTACTTACCTGGGAGAGATGGTATACACGGTGGAAGCCTGGTACCGGAACCTTGAGACGCAGGGCGTTAAGGTGCAGGAGACAGACAGTGAATGGGTATCCCCGGCGCCCGAGGACTGCGGTACGGCGGAATATGTAACGAACAAAAAGTATGACGGCAGCGATGAGCTGGTGAAAGCCAGTGACAGAGGGGTCTTGAAGGTGACGCCTGTCAGCGGGAAAGCGGATATTGGAATCTGTATTGGCGGCGCACTGGAGAAGGATCTTAGCGGATATGATGAATTATACTTCTATGTGTATACGGATGCCCAGAATATGAGGGCCGGAAGCTGGTGGACCGGAGATATTGACCTGACGCCAGGTCAGTGGACAAAGGTAACCCTGTCAGACCGGAACGCATTGGTGAACGTAGGTTACGGTAAAATTTTCGAAAACGGGCCGGATAACTTTGTATACCGCTTTATGAGCAATGACTATGCGACGCCCATGGCAGAAGGCACAACCTTCTATGTAACCTCTCTGTATGCAGTGAAGCTGTCGCCGGATCCGGTGGAGGGACATATTGCCCTGAAGGGATGTACGACAGACAAGAACGCCTACAAATATGGAGAAACCGTGACCTTGAAGGCCGCACAGGCGCCTACCGGGCTGGAGGCAGCGGGATTTGCGGTCAATGGAAAGCGGATTGAGGGAGATACCTTTACCTATCGGGGCGGCCAGTTGTATACAGTTGAGGCTTTGTACCGGAACCCCGGAACCCAGGGGGTGAAGGTGCTGGAAGTGAATACTGCCCAGATTGCACCGCAGCATGACGGCGGAACAGTTGCATATGTGACGGATAAGAAGTATAATGGCGATGACGCGCTGGTAAAGGCCAGCGACAGCGGCGTGCTGAAGGTGACGGTTGGCGGCGGAGAAGCAGGCTTTGCTGTGAACGGAGCCATAGTTTCGGATATCAGCGGATACGATAAGGTATACTTCTATGTGTATACCGATGCCCAAAATACCCAGTCCGGCGGCTGGTGGTGCGGCGATACGCCCCTTACCCCGGGCCAGTGGACGAGGGTTACGCTGACAAAGGAGATGGGGCCGCAGAATCCGACGGGCCAGTCGATCTTTGCCGCAGGACCGGACAATTTCGTCTATCGTTTTATGGGAGGGACAAATGGGATCGTGTTCTATGTGACCTCGCTGTATGCGGAAATGAAGCCTGCGCCGGCCAAGGTAAATGATATTCAGGGTGTGGATCTAAGCACTGCCCATACTGCTGGCGTGAGTGCAGGATATGATGCTTCCAAAAAATATGACGGTGGGGACGCATTGGTGAAAGGCGGAGACGCAGCCGGTTCCATGAAGCTGACGATTACAGATAACGAGGCGGCATTCAGCGTACCGGGCGCGGTGACGAATGATATCCGTGATTATGACCAGGTATACTACTATGCTTATACTGACGATGCGAATGTGAAAGCCGGCGGCTGGTGGTGCGGCGATACAGATCTGACGCCGGGTCAGTGGACGAAGGTGGTTCTGCCCAGAACTGGTGGAGCGACGGCGCCACAGAACAAGGATGGCCAGAATATTTTTGAAGCCGGGCCCAACCATACCATTTACCGTTTCATGAATGCAAGTGGAGCGACGGTGTATGTAACGTCGATTTATGCGGAGTATAAGAATTAGTAGGAGAGGGAAGTTGGATGCAGCAGGAAATACAAAGAATAATCGGGCCCAAGGACTGCCGGCCCAAGGACGGGGACCGCTATTGGTCCGGCGGAAGCTGCCGGTTCGAGGGGCTTACCCAGTGGACCATAGCGTTTATCCAGGAGGTCCAGTTGATGGATGCGGATCTGTGGCATCGTTTCGTGGAGCAGTTCCGTACAGAGGCTGATACCAAGGACGCGGGCTGGCGGGGAGAATATTGGGGGAAAATGATGCGTGGGGCCTGTTTCATATACGCCTATACCGGGAGGGAAGCCCTCTATGAGATCTTGACGGAAACGGTCCTTGACCTGCTGGAATGTGAGGACGGCGAGGGAAGAATCAGCACCTATGCTAAGGACGTGGAATTTACCGGCTGGGATATCTGGGACCGAAAATATGTTCTTCTTGGCATGCAGTATTTTTTGGAAATCTGCAGGGACGACGTGCTCTCAAAGCGGCTTATTGCCTCCATGTGCCGACAGGCTGATTACCTGATGGCTCATATCGGATCCAGGGAAGGGAAGCTGCCCATTACCAAGGCGTCGGACCATTGGAGGGGCTTAAATTCCTCGTCGGTCTTAGAACCGGTGGTACGCCTGTACCATTTGACGGGAGAGGAAAAATACCTGGCCTTTGCGGATGAGATTGTAGCGGCTGGCGGGACCTCGGTGGCGGATCTTTTCTGCCTGGCCTACGAAGACCGGCTGCTGCCCTACCAGTATCCCGTCACCAAGGCCTATGAAATGATCTCCTGCTTTGAGGGCCTGCTGGAATACTGGCGGGTGCGGAGGATCCCCTGGCACAAGGAGGCGGTAATCCGTTTCGCGGACCGGCTTCTGGAAAGCGATTTTACGGTGATCGGCAGCAGCGGGTGCACCCATGAGCTGTTTGACCATTCCACCGTGCGCCAGGCCAATCCCGCCGGCGGGGCACTGATGCAGGAGACCTGCGTGACGGTTACGCTGATGAAGTTTTTCTGGCAGATGGCAGGGCTGACGGGAAAGGGCATCTATGCAGACGCCTTTGAGCGTTCCTATTACAATGCCTACCTGGGGGCGGTGAACACGAAGGAGAAGGTTTCGCCGCTCTTGGGAGAACTGTTTCCTTTGGCGGTGCAGGAGCCGTTTCCCTTTGACAGCTATAGTCCGCTGACAGCGGGGTTGCGGGGGCAGGGGATCGGGGGGCTTAAGGCCATGGCGGATGGCCATGCCTACGGCTGCTGTGCCTGTATCGGCGCGGCCGGAGCCGGGCTGGTCCCCAAAATGGCGTTAATGGGAAACAGCGGCGGGGTTGTGGTGAACCTCTATCTTCCGGGTGTGATGGAAACGGAGCTGCCCAGGGGGGAGAGGTTCCGCCTGGAAGTGGAAACGGATTACCCCAGGGACGGCCGGGTGCGTATCCTGGTGAGGACGGAGGAAGAAGCGCCCTTTGCCATTGGCCTTAGGGATCCGGGCTGGAGCAAGGGAACGGAGGTGTCCGTCAGCGGCGGACAGATCGGGAAACAATGGACGGAAGACGGATATATTTTTCTCTATGGAAGCTGGCATGGGGGCTGCGAGATTCTGCTGGAGCTGGATATGAGGACGGAGGCGGTCCGTTCGGTTCCCTATGGGCATGATATTTTGATGAACCAGGTTGTCTGGGAGGAGAACTATGTGGTTCCCTGCTACGATGAAGAAGATCCCAGGGCCAGGGATCATGTCTGCCTGCGCCGGGGGCCGCTGGTGCTGGCGGCGGACAGCGCCCTTGGGGTGGACGCGTCCGGAGAGTTTGACATTGCGGTGGGAGAAGACGGATATGTTCCTGGGCAGATAATAGAGGCGGGGCAAACGGGTGCATCTATGGTGGAATTGGAGATACCGCTTCGCGATGGCGGGAGCTTCCGGGTGCGGGACTATGCATCGGCCGGAAAAGACTGGCAGGACGGGGGGATGATTGCGGCCTGGATCTGCGCTGTGGCATCCACGGAGACATAACAAAAGGGGGCAACGGTGTAACCGTTGCCCTCGGGTTGTCAAGTGAATGACTGTAAATTTTTCTGCCCACGAAAGGGTTCTTTTATAAGTTGCTCCAATTTTAATATTTTTATTCTTTGCCGTCAATATTTTTTTCTGTGAAGTTAAATATTTTCTGAATTCGAAAAAATACAAAAAAATGAAAAAATTTAAAAATAATGGTTGAAATCTCCCGACAGTCTGTTATAATAGAGACATGCAGGATTAGTACATCGGTAGTATGTCAGCTTCCCAAGCTGAAGAGGCGGGTCCGACTCCCGTATCCTGCTTGTACAACAGGCGGCTGAAGGATTTCAGCCGTTTTTGTTTTTTCAGAAGAGCTTTCAGGAGTACATATTGAATAAGAAAGGCAGAAAAACGATGAAGGTACTGATTATCTACTATTCCCAGACTGGAAATACCCAGAAGATTGCCCGGGCCTGGGGAGAGAGCGTAAGCGGCAGGGGCAAACGAATTCTTGCCGGAGAGGAGGGGCTGCTTCCCTTGGAACAGGTGGGGACAAAGACGCCGTTTTACTCGGTGCATGCTTCCCATCCCCGCATCCGGCAGTTGAGCTTTCTGGAAGATCGAATCCATATGAAAAAGAACCGTCACGAAAAAGGTGGCGGTTTTTTCTTTATACAGGTTATTTGCCTTAACATCGTATATACTAATCATATAATATTCACAGGCAGGGAGGAGTTAGCATGAGATTTTTGAAAAAAATATCCGCAGGCGTTCTGCTCTTTGCGCTGTTTTTTCTGACGGCCGGCGGCGGGCGCGTATCTGCGGCAGACGAAGAATATACCTATACGGTGAAGCTCTATGCCGGGAATCAGGGAGAGCTTTCAGAGGGCGGCGTGGATGTGATTTCCGATACGGCCAGCGTGGTCTATGGCAGGGACTGCACGACGGTTACGGGGCTGAGATACGGAGATACGGTGTATATCCGTCCCCAGGAGGCGGCTGCGGCCACGGACGCAAGGTATTATGTGAAGGGCGTCCGCCGTTCCGGCAGGGATAATTCGGAGGCGGAAGCGCCTGCCTTCCGGGTGGCCTGCGACCGGGATTATGTGGTTGCCTACGGAATCAGCGGCGATATGGCGGCTTATCGGGTGAATTACCTGGATATGGAAGGAAACCAGATCATGGCCAGCGATACGTATTACGGCAACGTTGGCGAGCGGCAGTATGTGTCCTCCCGCTATGTGGAAGGGTACCAGCCCCAGGCGTTGAGCCTGGTGAAAACCCTCTCGGCCAATGAGGCGGAAAATGTCTTTGATTTTCGGTATGCGCCGGTTGGCGTCCAGACTCCGGGAACGGAACCGGCAGGGCCGGCAGGGTTTTAAGCGCGGCAGGAACCATGATGATTTTCATTGTGGTTCTGCTGTGTTCCCTGCTGGTGCTGCCCGAAGTGTTTGGATGCCATATGTACCATGTGCTCAGCGGCAGCATGGAGCCGTATCTTCCGGTGTCCTATGACCAGTATATCGGCAGCGTAATCCTGGCTCTTCCCTATCTGGGAGTGGTCATGACCCTGCTGACCTCGCTATATGGGAAGCTTGCGGCGGCAGCGGCGGTACTTCTGGGAGTGGTATTGAACCTTGCGGGAAGCCTCTGGGAAAGGCACGCACAGAAAAAGGAACCTTAGAGGAGCAGGAAATAAGGCGGTGGTTTTTGAGGAGCGGGATCTGGAGAACGCCAATCATGCCTTAAGGAGCGTGATTTATAATGCCAGGAAGAAGCTGGCTGCGGCCGGACTCCCGGAAGGGGAGGGCTATATCCGGCAGCGGGACGGGCGGTATTACTGGTGCCGGGAGGTGCCGGTGGAGGAGGACGCCCGGGAGATGGAGCGGCTGGCGGCGGAGGCGGAGAAAGAACCGGAGCCGGGGCGAAAGCTTGCGCTGTACCTGGAAGCCTGCCATACCTACACCGGAGATTTTCTGAGCGCCCAGAACAGCGCGGTATGGGCGGCGCAGGAGGCCCGCAGGTATCATGGGCTGTTCTGCGTCTGCGTGGAGCGTGCAGCCTCCCTCCTTAGGGAGACCGGGGACTATGAGAAACTAGTATAGCGAATACTAAGTAACTGACACCTTGACTTGTCTGATTTTTCATCTGCGGCGTTGTCGTCAATCGGCGTAGCCACCGCTACGCCTCATTCCTCCGCCTTGCATATGAAACAATCATCCTGCGTCAATGTATCAGAGACTTAATATTCGCTATACTAGAAGAACTGGGAAGGTTTGCGTCCGGAGCAGATCTGCTGGCGGATTGGGAAACGCTGACTATGGAGGCGCTGACGGTTTCGGGAAGGCATCTGTAGGCCCGCAGATTTTATAATGATACCCTGGAGCTGTATTTAAGGGAGCAGGGCTTTACGCCTTCAAGGAAGATGCAGGACATGGTGCAGAAGCTGGAGGAGCTCTCTGAACGTCTGGGAGAGTGCATCCGCAAAGCGGTGAGACGCAGCGATGTCATCAGCCGTTACGGACGAGGCCAATACCTGGTGCTCTTGGTAAATACCACCCGGGAGGACTGCCGTGTGGTGCAGCGGCGGATCAGCCGGGAATTTATGGTGAACCGCCAGCGGATCGGCGTGGAGTACCATGTCAGCAGTGTGGAGGAGGATTTCCAGGAAGCGCTGCCAAAGGATGGATGAGGGTTGCGTATGACCAATGAAAGAAAACAGGAGATGGAGGCGGCCGTAAAATAGAAGGAGAAACGGTGGATGGAAGGCTCACAGATTTATATCGGAACGCCCTGCGGACTGGTGGTATGTGTGGACCGGGCAGCAGGACAGAGCATAACGGGGAGGTATTACCATTGCTGCAGCCGGGAAGGGGAGCGGTTTCACAGCCTGGAAGAACTGGTGTTTGGAATGGAGCGCTTTTTTGACAGTCTGAAATTTCCTTATCCGGCACAGAGCAGGCGAGGATTTGCCGGGGTGCGAAAAGAGCAACGCAATGATGATGAAGCGCCCTTAGGGCGTAACAGTATGCGCAGAGAACCGCGCAATCAAATTGAGGAAAGGAGAAGGGTCATGGATGAGGAAGAATTATTGAAACAGCATGGGGATCTGGGGACGTTCATTGTACGGGTGCAGCACCGGCAGAACAGTAGCTGGCAGGGCCGGATCACCTGGGCGGATCAGAATAAAACCGTGAATTTCCGCTCGATCTGGGAGATGGTGCGTCTGATCGGGGATGCGCTGGATATGGTGGGCGGGCCGGAGGGGCAGGAGGCCCGATGGCCGGAGGAATAAAAATCAGAATTGTCGAAAGCAGAAAGGAGGAGACTTTCCCGTAAGGGACGTCTCCTCCTGTGTTGTGTGTCTATTAAAACCGTAGATCCCTGCAACGGTTGAAGCAGGCGAAAATCTCCTGCCGCCTGGGCCTGCTTAAGTTGGCGGGCAGATAAGAGCCCTCGGCCAGCCCTGCCAGTCCCTTTTTCTCCAGAAGCTGTTCTAGCTGGTCCACAAGCTGGGTGAGGGTCCGCCGCCCGTCCATCAGATGCTTGGCGCCGTACACCACCATATAAGCCAGGGCGGTAAGCTGCTCGCTGTCGCAAAGCTGTTCTAAGTAGCGCAGATCCGTGTTGGAGTGGTTGATCTGGATGCCGTCCAAGCCCATACTCTTCATCTTCACACGGTCAAGATGCATAAGCTCCCCGCCGGCCCTGGGATGGCGGGAAAAATCCGGAAGCCGATAGGAAAGGCCGTCCACATGCAGGGCAGGGTATCCGGCTGCCGCTGTCTTCGCCTTCTCCGTAATATCCAAGGGGACATATTCCTTCATCTGCAGCACCGTGTCCGCCACATGGAAATAAGCGCCGGAGCTTCCGGCCACGATGATGGAGGAGATGCCGCTCTGCCCATAGAGGGCGCTGACCCGGCTGATAAAAGGCGTAATGGGCTCCTCACGGTCCGTGATGACGCTCTGCATCAACTGGTCCCGGATCATAAAATTGGTGGCGGAGGTGTCCTCGTCGATTAAAAGCAGACGGCTGCCGGATTCGATGGCCTCGATGGTGTTGGCCGCCTGGGAGGTGCTTCCGCTGGCATCCTCGGTGGAAAAGGCGGTGGTGTCCTTCCGGCCGGGAAGGTTCTGAATGAACAGGGAAATATTGCTGTTGCTGATATAGCGGGAGTCCTCGGCCCGCAGCTTAAAGGCGTTCTCGTCGGTAATCACATATTCTCTCCCGTCCCCGGCGATATGGTTGTAAACGCCCAGCTCCAAAGCATTCAGCAGGGTGGACTTGCCATGGAAGCCGCCGCCGACAATCAGCGTAATGCCCTTGCGGATGCCCATACCGGTGAGGGGGCCATGGTGGGGAAGCTGCAGGGTAACCTCCAGGGAAGTCGGACTTTTAAATGCAATCGCTTCCTTCAAAGGGCGTTGGGAAACGCCGGATACCCGGGGCAGGATCGCGCCGTTGGCCACAAAAGCGCAGAGCCCCAGCTCCTTCAACTGCTCCCGGATATACACTTGATCCTCGCAGAGCTGGGCGACAGCCCGAAGCTCCTGCATCTTAAGGCTTCGGCAGATCAGGCTCTTCTCCACGCAGTCCGGCAGGAAATCAAACAGGATCTTAATAAGCTCTCTGGCGTTGATGGAGCGGCCGTTGGCGGGAAATCCTACCTCCAGGCGGAACAGGAGTGCGCCGCTTGCAGGGTTGAGCTCACAGCAGGAGCGCTCTAAGATCTGCTGGCCGCAGCGGCTGACTGAAATCAGGCCGCTCTTTCCGGAGCCGCCGGCCTTCTTGCTGACCGCGGACAGCTCCCGGCCGAACTTGCGGGTCAGGTAGTCTTCCAGGGCAATGCGCTTCTCCTTCGTATCGTAAAGCTGTGCCGGGAATCCGGCTGTCCTGGGCGCAAGCTCCACATGCACCTTGGATGGGGAGGCAAAGGGATCGCCCTGCACATGGTCGATGCAAAGGACATAGCTGTCAAACTGATAACGTCCGGCCAGGGATTTGTAGGCCGGATAGCTCTTGTGTTCCATGGCCAGAATGGACTGGCGCAGTTGTTGAGAGGTATTCATGATAAAATCCTTTCTATGAAAAAATAGGTTGATAGAACGTAAGTTCTGTGCTATAATCAAAAATTATAACACAGACTTGCGATTGTGTCAAAATTTTCCGGAAGAGGATGAGGATATGACAAAAAAAGAGATCAATGAACTGAAGAAGCAGTATCAGAAGGACGGCGGCTGTATTACCCGGATCTGCGGCTGCTATGTGGGGGGCGAGAAGGAGAAGATTACTTCGTTCCGGGAGGCCTTTTATGCCCTGCAGGAGGAGGATACCTATAAGTATTACGAGATTTTTAAGAAGACCCTTTCCGGGACGCCGGGGCGGAACCTTCTGGATCTGGAGTTTCCCCTGGATTCCGAGTTTGAGGGAGGAACCCAGGAATTTTTGCTGCGCCTTCGCAATAGTGAGCTTATGGATGACGCGCTGCTGGATGAATTTTACGATAAGGTGATCCAGTATTATTACTATGTGGGGAATTATCTGATCCTGCTGATCCACAATGCCTATGACGTGCCGGGGCGGGCCAGCGACGGTCTGGATATGGAGGACGCTTCCGACGAGGTGTTCTCTTATCTGCTGTGCTCCATCTGCCCGGTGAACCTGTCGAAGCCGGGCCTGTCCTATCACCCGGAGAGCAATTTGTTCCAGAACTGCAGCCGGGACTGGCTGGTGGAGCTGCCGGAGGTGGGATTTCTGTTTCCGGCCTTTACAGACCGGAGCACGGATCTGCACAGCGTCCTTTATTATACGAAGAATCCGGATGCGCCCCATGAGGAGTTTGTGGATTCTGTCCTGGGAGCGGCAGTTCCGATCCCGGTCTGCAGCCAGCGGGAGATGTTCCAGGAGCTGATTGAGGATACCCTGGGGGAGAAGCGTGAGTATGAGACGATTATGAGTATCCAGGAGAATATCCAGGAGCGCATGGAGGAGAGTAAGGATAATCCCAGGCCGCTGACACTGGACAAGCGGGACGTGGAACAGATCCTTACCCAGAGCGGCGCCAATGAGGAGCAGATGCAGCAGTTTGAGGAGGCCTATACCAGAATCATGCCGGAGAATACGCCCATTGTGGCGGCCAATGTGGTCAATGCCAAGAGGTTTGAGGTAAAGACCCCCAACATTACGGTGCAGGTGAAGCCGGAATTTACCCATTTACTGGAGACACGGGAGATTGATGGCCGCAACTGCCTGGTGATCGCCATTGAGGATAAGGTTGCGGTCAATGGAATTCCATTGTATGATGAATTTGATGATCCGGGCGAATGATTTTTCATAAAATATTAAGAAAGAACATAAGCTATTCCTGCAAAAGATATGCTATATTTGTAAAAGAGGTGAGAAAGCGCCTGTCATCATATGTGTGTTCAAAAACCAGGACGGAGGAATGAAGAAGTATGAGAGCAGCAACGATCAGAGAGAAGCGGAGAAAGCAGAGGCAGCGGGGGGCGGTCCTGCTGACTGTGATTATAATGGTATCCCTGTTGGTGATGGCATATCTTTTGATGTCCTTTTATTTTAAGAGCCATTTTTATTTTCGTACGCAGATCAATGGATTGAAGGTGGGCGGCAAGACGGTGTCACAGGGGGAGGAGAAGATTGCCCGGGAGGTGGGCGATTACCTTTTAACCATCCATGGAAGGGATGGGGAGAAGTACCATGTGATGGGGCGTGAGATCGGGTGCTCCTATGTGCCGGACGGTTCCCTGAAGCGGGCCTTAGAGGAGCAGAATATGTTTGCCTGGATTCCTTATTTGTTCAAGGATCATGAGATTCACGTCCCTACGCCCATGGTCTATGATGAGGAAGCGCTGAAGCGGACCATAGCGGCGTTGCCCTGTTTTTCGGAGGAGAATATTGTTCATCCTGTCAATGCAACGCTGGCCCAGGACGAGGAAGGCTACAAGATTGTGCCGGAGACTTTGGGCAACGAGCTGGTCCTGGATAAGGTGGCGGCGTATGTGGGAGAGGCGGTCAATAACGGCGAGGGAGATGTGACGCTTCCGGATGACGCTTATGTGAATCCGTCGATTTATTCGGACAGCCCGGTGATTGTAGAGGCGCTGGAGCGGATTTCGAATGTGCTGCAGGGCGGGATTGTATACAAGATTTCCGATTATGACGAGCAGTTAGGCACGGAGAAGATTGCTGAGATGCTGATTGTGGGAGAGGATTTTTCTCTTTCCCTGGATGAGCAGAAGGTAGCGGACTATGTGCAGTACCTGGCCAGTAAATACAACACCTATGGAGACGACCGGCAGTTTGCCACTTCCTCCGGGGATACCATTACTATTGGCGGCGGTGATTACGGATGGGTGGTGAATAAGGAGAAGGAAGCTGTGCAGCTTATGGAGGATGTGCTGTCCGGCCAGAAGGTTACCAGGGAGCCGGTGTACTCCCAGCGGGCCAAGGTAGAGGGCTTTGAGGACATTGGGAGCACTTACATTGAAGTGGATTATACCAAGCAGCATATGTGGTATTATGTGGAGGGTCAGTTGAGGCTGGAATCGGATCTGGTATCCGGAAATATTGCCAAGGGAAACGGTTCCCCCGACGGGTTATTTAAGATTGTATACAAGAAGAGTCCGGCGGTGCTGAAAGGTGAGGATTATGAATCGGATGTGGAATATTTTATGCCCTTTGCTTACAATGTCGGGTTCCATGACGCTTCCTGGAGAAGCCAGTTTGGCGGAGAGTATTATAAGACATCCGGTTCCCACGGCTGCCTGAACCTGCCGGGAGAGGTGGCGCGGCAGCTCTATGAGATGGTGGAGGTGGATACGCCGGTAATTGCATATTACCGGGAGCCCATTGAGCTTACGGCTGAGAACTGCAAGATCTCCAATGCGTATTCTTATGTGGAGCCGCCGGAGGAAAAGCAGTAAGAGCAGGAAAAACGGGTAGAAAGCGTTGTGAGAGCTTATGGATGTGTAAAAGGAAGCGTGGATGCCAAAAGACGCTTCCTTTTTTATGCACACGGGCACCCAAAGGAAGATTGTCAGCAGAGCTGACGGGCGCCCAGCGCGGCGAGCAGGGGAAAATCTTCCCTACTCGATTGCATACGGGCGGAAAGGAAGATGCCGCTTGCGCGGCCGTCTACGTTCCACTTCGGTCGTTGCTATTGAACGAAATAAAACTTGACAAAGGGAATAAAATATGGGATAGTTATATCGTTGATACGTATGATAAATGTAACGAAAAATAATGATTTAACAAGGGAGCCAATGGGGCGATACGTCAGCTTCGGATTTTGTGAAAGGAGCTGGTGCCAATGGTTACATATGCTGATTTGTTCAACTTTGTAATTATGCTTTGTGCGGTAATAACAATTGTAATGCTCGTTATGAAACACAAAAAGTAGCGCTCTCGTCCTGGCAGATGTAGACGCTACTTTTGCAAAAATATTCCGCCGACGGCTGGCTGTTCTCCAGTCAATGGCTCTCTTGTTAAGGACATTATAAGTGATTTTGTAAAGATTTACAAGAGGCTTTGGAGAATTTTTATGGATTATTATGTTAAGAATGGTCAACAGGAGTGGCTGATTGAGGAGCAGGTAAGGGAATTGAAAATGGATATTCTGCAGTCATATATTGCACTTCGGAAGGAGAAGGGGTTGACACAGCAGGATATTGCAGACCGTACCGGAATGCATCGCACCAATGTGGTTCGGATTGAGAGTGGGAGGAATTTGCCTACCATTGAGAATCTGGTAAAGCTTGGCCATGCAGTTGGTGTGGAATTGAGACTGGAATGGGTGAAAAGCGGGGACAGCAGATGAATAATGAGAGAACGGAGATTTACGGAACCCTTGGGCCGTCCTGCGCAGATATTGATATTTTAAAGGATATGGCGGCCTGCGGGATGAGCGGCCTGCGCCTGAATCTTTCCCACGGCAGCCTTAGGGAGCGCAGCTCCTGGATTGCGGCGGTGCGTGGAGCAGCTCTTGCCGTCGGCCGGCCGTTGAAGCTTCTGGTTGATCTGCAGGGGCCGGAATTGAGAACGGGAAATGTTTCTATGGATCTGGAAGAGGGCGGCAGGGTTCTTGTGGGGAATTTGGGAATTCCTGTGCCGGAGCTTGTAATCCCCTGCCTTAAGCCGGGCCGCCGGTTATTGTTGGATGATGGGAAGCTTCTTGTGGAGATTGAGGAGGCGGCAGAGGAGGGCAACGTTTTTGGTCGTGTGCGGCGGGGCGGTTATCTGAAGCCGCATAAGAGCATTGCCCTGCCGGGGGTAGAGATTCCACGTCCCGCCCTCACGCCGATGGATCGGGAAAATATCCGCTGTGCCGCAGAATTTGGCGTTACCGGTGTGATGCAGCCCTTTGTGCGCTCTGCGGAGGATTTGCTGGAATTGCGGGAAGCATTGGATGATGCGGGGGCAGGAAATATCCGGATTTTTGCAAAGATCGAGAACCGGCGGGGGGTGGAGCGTCTTCCGGAATTTTTCCCCTATGCCGACGAGATTGTCATTGCCCGGGGCGATTTGGGCAATGACATGCCCCTGTGGGAGCTGCCTGCCGTGCAGTATGAGACTGGGCGGCGCTGCCGGGAGTCGGGGAAGCCTTATATGGTGGTGACGCAGATGCTGGCCTCTATGGAGTATAGGCCGGCGCCGACCCGGGCGGAGGTGTCGGATATTTTCTACGCCGTTCTGCATGGCGCATCCTCGGTGATGGTGACTGGTGAGACGGCGGTGGGGAAGTATCCGGTGGAGGCGATGCGGTATCTGTGCGAGACTGTCCGGGAAGCGGAGAAGGTGCGCGCAGCAGAATAAAATCCCCCACAGCATTGCGCTGCGGAGGATTTTCGCCGTATTTTAAGCCTCCCACCTTCCGCTGGCGCCGCAGGGCAGCACCAGGCCGTTTCCCGACACGGGAAGTCCGATCTCCTGGGCGTCTATGTGTCCCCCCAGGGAGTCAAGCTCCAGCCCCATCATGTAGGCAAGGACGGCGGGCTGCAATCCGGTAGTATAGGAATTGATCAGGAAAAACAATGGATTTCGGGACAAAAGCTGTGCGCACAGCCTGACCAGGGGATGGATGGCATCCTCGATTTTCCAGATCTCGCCCTTGGGTCCGCGTCCGTAGGAGGGGGGATCCATGATAATGGCGTCGTAGCGGCTGCCACGGCGAAGCTCCCGTTCCACGAATTTGACACAGTCGTCTACGATCCAGCGGATGGGCGCATCTCCCAGGCCGGAGGAAATGGCGTTCTCTTTTGCCCAGGTTACCATGCCCTTGGAGGCGTCCACATGGGTGACGCTGGCCCCTGCGGCGGCCGCTGAGAGCGTAGCGCCGCCGGTATATGCAAAGAGATTCAGTACCTTGATGGGCCGCCCGGCCTTTTTTAATTTTTCATGAAACCAGTCCCAATTGGCGGCCTGCTCCGGGAACAGGCCCGTATGCTTGGAGGAAAAGGGCTTCAGGTTGAAGGTCAGTGAGCCGTAATGAATCTGCCATTGCTTTGGCAGATCAAAAAATTCCCACTCGCCGCCGCCCTTTTTGCTGCGGTGGTAGTGGCCGTTTCGTTTGTGCCAGCCAGGATGCTTTTTTGGTGTGTCCCAGATGACCTGGGGGTCGGGGCGCACCAGGAGATAGTCTCCCCAGCGTTCCAGCTTTTCTCCGGCAGAGCAGTCTATGACTTCATAATCCTTCCAATTCTTAGCAATCCACATATTGGTCTAACCCTTTCCTGGTGAAGTGTCGATATAAACATTATTATACTCAAAATGTGGAAAAGAATCAATATGCGAAAACTGTGTGTTGACAAGTATTGGAAAATAATTTTATAATATGATTGAAAATGGGTTTCTTTGTCTATTTTGCATATACTGCGGAACAGGAGGTAGCAATGTCTTTTAAAATGACTTCTGAGATAAAACTTAAGATAAAAAAGAAAGTAAAAAAATATGCGGGAATCCTGACGCTTGCCGCTGTATTAGGCGGGGGCATTTATCAATATGTGACCATCAGCCGTGCGTCTGCCCAGACGGATCTGGCGGCGGAGCAGGGGGCCTCCGGAGAGCAGAAGAATCCGGGAACCGGGGATACAGGGGATCAGGATTCCGGCTATGGGAGAGAAGGAAATACAGGAAGCGGAAGTACAGAGCCGGGGAATGTAGGAGACGGAAGCGTAGGGCCGGGGAATGAAGGAAACGAAAGCATAGGGCCAGAAAATGCAGGAAACGGAAGTACAGAGCAAGGAAATGAAGGAAGCGGAAGTACAGGGCCGGGGAATGAAGGAAACGGAAGTACAGGGCCGGGGAATACAGAAGATGACAGCGCAGGGCCGGGAAATGAGCCGGGAACTGGGGATCTGAGTGGGGACGAGCCCGTGGTGGAGGATCCGAAGGATGCGGTGCCGGGAACAGAGAACCCGGTGGCTGCGGGAGCCATATCCCTGGATGGAGTCCTTGGAAATGCCTTAGCCAGGGCGGCACAGATTGGAATAGTTGTAACCAATGGCGGCACACTGTATGTGCGGAAGGGGCCGGGAACCGACCATGATATCATCACCTACATATACCAGGGAACGACGGTTACGATCCTTGGGGAAGAAAACGGCTGGTATAAGGTGAACTACGGCGGGGGGGAAGGCTATGTTTCCAAAGATTACATCAAGCTGCAGGATTCCAACGGGGTCGTGACGGATCCCGATGCGGATCCCCAATACATACAACAGTTAATCAATGCCGGATTTCCCCAGAGCTATGCCGTTCCGCTGGCAGGTCTGCACGCAAAGCATCCGTCCTGGATATTTGAACCGGTGAAGACGAATCTTGACTGGAATAAGGTAATTACCGAGGAAAGCGTGCTTGGAGTCAATATGGTGCCCATCAGCGCCAACGATTCCTGGAAGTCTACGGCGGCCGGCGCTTATAACTGGGCCAACAACAAGTGGACGGTGCTGGATGGAAGCAGTTGGGTGGGCGCTTCCCCGGCAGTGATTTCCTATTATATGGATCCCCGGAATTTTTTAAACGATACCTATATTTTCCAATTTGAGACATTGCAGCTTGCGTCTTACCAGAATGAGGCAGATGTGCAAAAGGTGTTAGCGGGAACCTTTATGTCCGGAGCACTGCGGGATGACGGCAGCAGAACTTATGCGTCGACCTTTATGGAGGCGGGGCAGAGTGCGAAAGTAAATCCCACGCATCTTGCGGCCCGCTGCAAGCAGGAGCAGGGAAAGGGAACCAGTCCGCTGATTAGCGGTACCTACCCGGGGTTCGCTGGATACTACAATTATTTTAATATTGGCGCCTATGGTACGCCCACCTCCGTACTTTATCAGAGAGGGCTGACTACGGCAAAAAATAACGGGTGGAACAGTGTGCGCGCCTCCATTGTAGGAGGAGCTTCCGAGGTGGCAAAAAAATATGTCAACCTGGGACAGGATACGTTGTATTTCCAGAAATTTAATGTGACCAATTCCTACAGCGGCCTTTTCCGGCATCAATATATGGCCAATGTGCAGGCTGCTGAGAGTGAAGGAAGGACCATGGGAAATGCCTACAGCAACAAGGAGCAGGCCTATGTATTCCGGATTCCGGTTTATACCAATATGCCGGAGAATGCCTGCGCTCTGCCAAATAACGGCAACCCCAACAACTGGCTGAAATCATTGACGGTGAACGGCTATAATCTGACGCCGGCCTTCAATGGCGGGAAGAACGAGTATTCCTTAATCGTGGGCAAGGAGGTTTCCGCTGTAACGCTCAGCGCCAGCACGGTGGCTTCCACATCCTCGATTTCGGGGACGGGGACCGTGAATCTGAAGCACGGAAGCAATCCGGTGAAGGTGACCTGTACGGCCCAGAATGGAGCGGTCAGGGAGTATGTTGTGAATATTGTGCGGCAGGGGAATGCGCAGGTCATAAAAGGGGATGCTAATGGGGATGGATCAATCTCTTTATTAGATGTGCTGGTTGTAAAACGTCATATTCTTGGGATCGAGACGCTTACGGGCGAAAAATTCCAGGCAGCAGATATCAACGGAGACGGAAAGGTGGATCTTTTGGACTGCCTGAAGATCAAGCGTCACATTTTGGGATATGAGATCATCCAATGATGGAGGTTAGAATGAAACGAATATTTGGAACTATTTTGGGAATTTGTATGGTAACGGTTATGGCTATGGGCAGTTTTTCCATGCCGGCCAGGGCGGCAACGGGTAGTGTATCCCTTAGCGTCTCATCTAGTACGGTAAATATTGGAGATACCATAACGGTTACGGTAAGCGGCAGTGCAGATGTAACGGCATTGATTCAGGTAAATGTAAGCTGTTCCGGTGGCGCGGAGTATACGGGAAGCGGAAACAGCGCGGCCATCCTGGAACCCTCGGCGGGAGGATCAGATTCAGCATCGCTGACCTATCGGGCGACTTCTCCGGGAACGGTAACGTTTTCTGCATCGGTAGTGGAAGCTTATGCCGTAGAAACGGCAGAAGGAATGTCAATTGGCGGCGCCAGCGCATCCGTCACCGTCAACAACGCTGCCTCCGGAGATGGTGGCGGCGGAAATAACGGAGGCGGAGACAATGGCGGAGGCGGAGGCGGCGGAAACAACGGTGGTGCGGATAACAGCGGGGATAGCAATGCCGGTAAATCGGCGGACAATTCCCTGAAATCCCTGACGATTTCTCCGGGAACACTGTCCCCTGCCTTTAAATATTCCACCACCAAATATACCGCTTCCGTGGGTGCGGATGTGACCAGCATTGCGGTGGACGCCCAGGTGTCCAACGCCAAGGCCAGCGTGGAGTCCGTGACCGGCAATACGGATCTGAAGCCGGGCGAGAATACGGTCAAGATTGTGGTGAAGGCGGAAAACGGAACTATAGCGGTTTACACGATTACGGTAAACAGGGGCGGAGCCGCCACAGAAGACCCGGAAGAAGTGCCCGGGGAGGAAGATCCGGGGGAAACGCCCGGGACGGGAATCCAAATCGGCGGTAAGAGCTATAAAGTCAGCGCAGCCTTTCCGGAGGATATGACGCTGCCGGAGGAATTTGAAAAGTCACAGGCAGCCTACGATGGAGAAGAAGTGGAAATCTATCAATTTTCTCATGGAAACTTAAAGCTGTACTATCTGCAGGAGGAGGTCCCGGAAGGAACCGAAGGCGGGAGCGAGGGCTGCTATTTTTATAATGAAGGAACGAATACGTTCTTTCCATATATTAATATCCCGGTGGGAAGTAATTATGCGATTGTTCTTCCACTCGCATATAACACGGAAACGGCCGTTCCGGAAGGGTACGAGGCCGCAGAGGTGGCTTTCGGGGAATATGCCATGGACGGCTTCCGGCTGGCTGACATTTATACGGAAGGAATTGAGGGCGCCGGGGACTTTTATCTGGTGTACGGCGTAAGCAGCAGCGGGACTTATGGCTGGTATCAGTTTGACAGTGTAGAGGGCAGTCTGCAGCGGTTCGTCCAGATTGGCGTTGTGGGGCAGCCGGAGGAAGAAGAACCTGCCTTTGACGAAGAAAGATACCAGAAGGATTACCAGACGCTGCAGGAGAAGTACCGGAAGGAAAAGGACCGGGCACATCTGATGACGTGTGTGGCGGTTCTGGTGGCGGTGGCCGCGGTGATTGCCATTGTTAATATCCTGGTATTTGGCAGGCGGGGCGGCTCCCGAAAGAAGAAGGACGAAGATAAGGATATCGATTTTATTGATTTTGATGATTTATAAAAAAGCGCTCCGCGGTGCAGGCTGCGGAGCGTCTGTTTATAAAAAAAAGATTGTACCGAAAAAAAAACAATATTTCCATAAAAACTCTTGCATTTCCCAAAAACATCCTGTATACTAGTACGTGCTGTGGCATTGATAGCGATGAAGCGCGAGGTTGCTGCCCATTGTGGCAGGTTTTTCCGTGGAGCGAATGTCAAGTTAGGAAACTGGCGACAAGTCACTGTACCCAATAGGACATCTACCGAGGGGTAGAGGCCGTGCGTGAACAGCAGGACACACACGGTAGAGTGTACAGTCACCGCTTGTCGTACTGCTATTAGAGTGCGAAAAGGAGGCGACTTTTTTTATGGCAAGTCAAGTAATGAGAATCACACTGAAGGCAT
>CATJBQ010000096.1 GCA_949738465.1 uncultured Lachnospiraceae bacterium | reverse complement strand
AGGGACCCTGGAGCTGACAGATCTTCTTGTGGCCGATACAGGTTCCCTGGTACAGAGGATACTGCCCTCCGCCGGGAAATTGCGCAATAATTCGAAAGTTCTCTACCCGCTGCCCACGGGCAATGTCTTCCCGCAGCACCACATACCGCAAATTCTTATCCGGTTTAGCGGTTGTAATTTTATAGACCGGCTGAGTGGGTCCGTACCCCTCTTCCGCCATGGGACCCGGGCCGATCCTCACATCCTCCGTTCCATCCCCCACTCTCTGTCCGTGTAGGTGTTGGGGCCGAAATGCACAAATGCGTAAAATTCTATGTCAAACCAGGCCAATTGTCTTGCGGAGGGCTTTACCTGTGCCGCCTCCCTTAAAAAGGTTACCATAACTGCCCTTTCCTTTCTCTTTTTCCCGGTACGTTCATTCCCGGCTATTTTCCCTCTGCCGTTCACGCCGGAGCGCAAAAAGCCATGAGTACACCTGCCGCCGGCAAGGTGCGCCTAACCCTTCACTGCGCCTACCATGATCCCCTTCACAAAATGCTTCTGCATAAAAGGATACACCAGAAAGATGGGCAGCGCTGCAAGCACCGTGATGGTCATGCGCACGCCCTTGGGGGAGATGGATGCAAGCATCTGTTCGAAACCGTCCACATTGGAAGTATTCTTGATCTGCTCCGCCACCCGCTGGGCCTCGTGCAGATAATTATAGAGGAGATACTGCAGCGTGGTCAGGTTCTCGTTTCCTCTGGTATAAATATGATTGTCAAACCAGGAATTCCAATGTCCCACGGCCACAAATACCACCACCGTGGCAATAATGGGCTTGGACAAAGGCATGATAATCCTGGCAAACACAGTCACATACCCGGCCCCGTCCAGTTTCGCCGACTCCTCCAGAGAAGCCGGCAGCTGCTCTATGTAAGTTTTTATTAAGATAATATTGTAGGCAGATATCATCCCCGGAAGCACATACACCCAGAAACTGTTCAACAATCCGTAAGATTTGATCACAATATAATTGGCTATCAATCCACCGCTGATATACATGGTAAAAATCAGGAACCGGTAGACCGGCTTCCGGCTCGGCATCTCTTCTTTTGTGAAGAGATAGCCCAGAAAAGAACAGGACGCCACTGAGAGCGTCGTTCCTACCACGGTCCGCAGGGCCGACATGGCAAGGGCCGGAAAAAATCCGGATAAGGTAAAAATATTTTTATAATTGTCCAATGAAAATCCTCTGGGAAGCAGGATCGGGGAATTCATCCTGGCCATTTCAGGTTCGCTGACCGTGTAGATCAATATATACCAGAAAGGATAGATACAGATCAATGTAAATCCTATCAGCAGGAAATAGTTCAGCGCCTGAAACGCCTTTCTGGAGGCCGATGCCTTTCGGATACCATTCATAATTGCTCCTATCTGCGTGCTCCGGCACGCCCTACATTTTCCCAAATCAGATCACGGTGCTTCCGCGAAGCTTCTTCGCCACCAGATTTGCCGTCACTACCAGCAGAATGCTCACAAAGGATTTAATGATGCTGATGGCCACCCCATAGGAATAATCCATGGTTTCCAGTCCGATCCGGTATACATACAGATCCAGCACCTCGATATTGGGAGCTGTGATGGAATTTTTGAACAACATAAACTGCTCATAGCCCGTATTCAGGAAATTGCCCACATTTAGTATGAAAAGCACCACATAGGTCTCCAACATGGCCGGAAGGGTAATGTGCAGGGCGCACCTCAGATAGCCTGCCCCGTCCACCCGGGCCGCTTCGTACAGCTCCTGATCGATGCCCGCGATAGCCGCCAGATAGATAATGGAGCTCCACCCCAGGGACTTCCACTGGCCCAGAAATGACTGAAACCAGTAAACCGACTCCCTGGAGCTTAGGATGGATTTTGCTTCCTTAGCAAACCCCAGCTTCACGGGGAGAGCGGTCAAAATGCCGTCCGTGGAAAAAAGGGCGAAGGCCAGTGAAAAAATAATCACCCAGCTGATAAAATTCGGCAATGTGGTAAAAGTCTGGACAAATCTCCGCACCAGGCCGCTCCTCACCTCGTTCAGCAGTATGGCGAAAATCACGGGAAGCGGCGTCAGACAGATGCCGAGCACTGCAAAGATCATGGTGTTTTTCAGAGTCCTCAATATATTGGCATCCTTAAAGATCAGCCGGAAATATTCCAGTCCCATAAAGTCACAGTCAAACAGGGATACGCCCGGAATATAATCATACACGGAGTAAACCCAACCGAATATCGGCACATAGCCGAACAAAAACACCAGCAGCATAAAGGGAAGAACCATAAACAGCAGCCTGTAATTCTTCTTTTGATATGTAACCGTCGCCGCCTTCGCCATTTCCCGCTCTCCTTTCCTTTCGGTTTTATTGAATACGCTCTATTTCCGCTTTTGCCTTTGTCCAGGCCTCTGTCCACCATGCTACGGATTCTTCCGCGCCGGCGCCCTTCAGTTCCTCCAGCAGAGCCTGCTTTGCGGCTGCGAACTCCTCATCGTTCTCCGCCTGAACCAGACCCGGCAGGGCATTTAGGGTGATCTCCTCACAGTTGCTGTCGATACGCACGATATTCTTGGGCGTTGCCTCAAGGGCAATCTGAATTGCATTCATACTGGTTCCCAGATCAATGCTGCTGCCTGCTTCCACACGTTTTTTCAACATGTCGCTGGGTACGTTCAGCTCCAGTGTCCCACACATATCTTTCTCCGCAAAGGTCATGCTTCTGGTCAGCATATCCTCCTCAAACCACAGATTGATGCATCCCCCGTCCGATGCAATATTATAAAAGTCTTCTCCGCAGACTGCCGCCATATTCCCCTCCCGGATGCCGGTCTGCTTCCACTCCTTTGCCCGGCTGGCATCAGTCTTCATGGCAATCGTATCCTCAGTGAGAGCAGGCTTTCCGTCTTCGCCTTTCACCCAGCGCCCTTCCACACCGGAATCGATATCCCTGGAAAACTCTTCGCTCTGCAGATAATCCAATACCATCACCGCGCGCTCCACATTGGGAGAATAGGAGGACACAAAGAAATATTTTCCGATCCATCCCGCCAGATTCTTTGCATTGGCCCATCCCAGTTTTGCGGGCAGGATCACAAACTGCTTCAACGTCTCCGGATCCTCCTGCTGCATTCTGGAATTGTATCCTCCGTAAAAACCGTTTACTCCGCCAATGTACTGCCCCTTCGTGTACTTATCCTCCAGATCCTCGCCCTTGGTAATAAGACAGTCCGGGTCAAGCAGCCCTTCCCGATACAATTGATTGAAAAAAGCCACGCCTGACCAGAACGGCGTCACCACATCCGGATTAGCCGCATCATATATATCCGGCAGCAGCTCATTGGTCTCCACATT
>CATJBQ010000095.1 GCA_949738465.1 uncultured Lachnospiraceae bacterium | reverse complement strand
CTATAAAGCCTTCGTTATGAGGTTATATGTCTCTGATTCTGTAAGCGGGTTGTACACATATCCAAGGGTGGTTGACAGACTGCTATGGCCCAGCATCTCTGAATGCTGCAGCTTAGGCGTTGATATCTTTGTAAAAAAAGTGTCAACCAATATTGACAATATCAAAATAAAATATCTATTTGATCAATATAGTTTGTCTGCTCCTTCCACACAATATATTGTGGAATTGGCCAAAAACTATGGCGTTTCTACGGATTATCCTCTGGGTATGAAAGAAACCGCTACGATCTCGGTAAAAGGACTATCGCAAAAACAGGTTGCCGCATTGCTCAATATCATAGAATGTTTTAAAAATAATGATGTACAAAAGAATGGAGAGTAAACAAGGGGACCTGGTACCATTCTTCCCCCACACCATGTACCATATCCCCATTGCAACATCCGATACACATCAAAAAGCCTGAACGCCTCCATCTTCCGCAATCAACTGCAGAAGCGCCGGCTCCAGCCCCAGAAGACCACAGATATGGATGGCGTCCCTGGGGCATTCCTCCGCCCCATGCACCTGGTAAATCCCGTAATCCATATATTTTGCGATCACATCGATCCCTTTCCTGGCGCCCGTCTGACGGATCTCCCGTTGCAGACTCTCCAGATCCACATTTTTGAGGCCCATCACCTGGTAATGGTAATCCCCGTACTCCGCCACATGGTCATAGTGGGTGGCAAAAACAGCCAGACAGCGGCGTTTTTTCAGATACCGCCCCGCCGAACGGACAATCACCGCTCCCTCGTCGGGGTTGGTGCCCCGGGCCAGCTCGTCGAAAATCATCAGGGAAAATCCCTGCTTCTGGCGCTTTAACGCCTCCGACAGCTCCACGATCTCCCCGCCGAAGCTGGACAGCCCGCTTCCCATGGCCTGGTATTCCTCGGCAATCAGGCTGATGGAATCGAACATGGGAATTACCGCCTCCCTGGCGTACACGAAAAACCCGCTCTGGGCCAGCAGCACATTCAGGGCCAGGGTCCTTAAGGCCACGCTCTTTCCGCCCATGTTGGCCCCGGTGATCACCGCGCAGCCCTCCTCCATGGAAAAGCTGATGGGGGCAAATTCCTTCCCCCGCTGCTTCAGGCTTTCCTCCAACATGGGATTGCGCATATCGCTAAGGCACAGCCGGACACCGGCCGTGTCCGTTCCTTCCTCACATGCCCGGTATTTTCCCACCGTTGGCCGCTTCCCTCCCCAGGCAAGGGCCAGCTTGGCCTTCTGCAGCAGAAAATCCAGCTCCCCGGCCATTTTGCAGTTCTCCTCCATGTCCGCAAGATGAGGCCCAAGCTGCTGTGTCAGGCGGCTTCGCACCTTCTGGGCAATCTGCTCCTCCCTTGCGGTAAGCTCCTGCCGCTTCCCCAGCAGTTCCCTGCGGTCGGCCTCGCTTCTCTCCAGGCGCAGAAGCACCTCCAGACGCTTTTTTTCCTGGCGCACCTGGCACAGCTCCTCATCGTAGGCATCGGCAAGATAGAAGCCCGGCAGCCGCCTCCCTTCCGGATCCAGAAGGTCCAGCGCCTTCCGGCAGTCCTTCCAGCAGATTCCGGCAAGCTCCACCGCCTGTTCTTCCTGGTAAAGCTGCCACATTTTTTCCATCTGCAGCAAAAACTGCTTGCATTCAAAAAGCTCCAGATCCGTCAGCACCGTCTCCCTGGCCCGTTTGAGAGAGCCCCGGATCTCCTTCACCTGCATCAGCACCCGCTCGGCCCGCTCCCAGAAGCCCCGGTGCGTCCCGTAGCTTTCCGTTAGCTGCTCCATACGGTCCAGCTCCCGTTCCAGAAGCTCCCGTTCTGCCGGCGCAAAGGGCTGGCACTTACGGATCTGCTCCTGGCCGTAAACGCAATCCGCCGTCATCTGATCCAGCAGAAATTGATATCCCAGCGATTGTTTCTGTTCAAAGGTCAGCGTAATCATTCCATATCCTCCCTCACATTCAGCACCGGCAGCTCCACCGCCGCCTGCATTTTTTCCCGCAGCTCCTCTTTATCAAAATGATTGCCGTAAGCCGAAAAAGGATTGACCGTCACAGCCCTTACGTGGATCCTCCACAAAACCCGGATGCTGCCCCCTTTTTTCATCAGCTTCTCCCAGGTATCCGGCGAAAGCAGCAGCTTACTGCTGTCCTCGACCACGAACACACGTTCTTTTAGGGAGACGTTGGACAAAAACAGCGGCCGCAGCATGGCGTCCGTCACTGCGCCCTCCAGCCAGAAATACCGGCAGTCCTGCCACCGTTTATCCCGCAGCACATCCACCAGCTTCCCGCCCTTTTCCGGCGGCTGCCAACGGCCCTTACAATCCAGAATCAGAAGCTTTTCCTCCGCCCTGGCCTCCCGTAGGCTCCCCGCAACCTCCTCCTTCACCTCGGGAAGCTGTAAAAGCCTGGCAATGTAAGCCGTATCGGACACCACCACGTCCACATCCCGGTGATAGGAGGCCCCGGTACATAAAATCACCTCGTCCGCCACCCGCCGGGAGCACAGGGATTTGCGGCTGATAGCCCCGTCCAGCAGGATCTTATCCACCCCGTATTCCCGAAACTGCTCCGTCAGCCCGATCAACTGCTGGTTCATGGAAGGACCCGCCAGATCCACAAATCCTCCGCTTCTGGCCCTGCACACCACCACCTGGCCCATGGGCGTGGATACGCCGCTAAGGGCCAGAATCTCCGTAGAAGTATCGCAATTGGCCAGCAGATCCGAGGCCGTGGCAAAAATCGTCCCTTCCTCCACGTAGATCCGGGGCTTGTGGGTTCCGGTGGCCACATCCTCCGTCTCCCCGTCCCGGCCAATGCTGGTCAGCGCCACCTTGCAGCCCGCTTCCCCCAACTCCCAAAGCACCCGGTTTAATACCGTGGTTTTTCCCGCGTTCTTGCACATTCCCGCCAGTGCCAGGGTGGCATCGGGGGACAGCAGCCTGGTGAGCCTGCCCGAAAACGGACTCCGTTCCTTACTCCTGCCCTCTGTCATAGCTTCCCCTCCTGTCCTGCTTCTCCATCTTCTGCGTAGATTTCCCCCTTCAGGGAAATCCGGGCGCCACCGCCAATCTTCACCACAGGTCCTTTCGCCTCCCACTCCAGGCGGCTTCTCACATAGGAGGGCTTTCCCATGGCCTCCCCCTGAAGAAACGTATGGATTTTTTCCTGCCCCAGCAATCCCGTCCGGGACAGATACCAGGTCAGCGCTCCGTTGGCCGTCCCGGTGGCAGATTCTTCGTCGATCCCCACCGCCGGAGCAAAATTCCGGCAGCAGGCCGTCACTTCCTCCTCCGGGAACAAGTAGAACATATGTACGCCCACACACTGATAACGCCGGGACAGCTCCGCCACCCTTCCGCAGTCCTGACTGGCCCTCCCAAGGGCCTCTGGGCCGGACACCGGCAGAATGATATCCGAAAGCCCCGTGTTGACAATCGCCGGCAGCAGCACATCCCCGGGGTTTTGGTTATCGCTCTGCTCCCTCTGTGCGCCTTCCCCCGCACAAAGCCTCTCCTTCTTCAGTCCGGCCAATTCCTCCGCCCCGTTTAGTCCATAAGCATCATACAACTCCAACGCCTGCTCCCGGTCCAGATACCGCTCCACCCGGGGCGGCGCCATCTCCATCCAGACCTCTCCCCCACAGACCTCCACCACCAGGCTTTCTACATCGTCCTTATTCCCAGGCGCTCCCGGAAACAGCCGATACCGGCCGTCACCGATCTCCCTTCTTGCGTACAGCACGCCAAAGGTCCCGATGGTGGCATGGCCGCAGAGGGCCACCTCCTCCACCGGTGTAAAATAGCGCACACGAAAAGCATCCCCAGACAGTCTTTTTACAAAAGCCGTCTCAGAATGCTTCATCTCACCTGCAATCTGGCGCATCAACGCCTCCCCTGGAAAATCCTCCTTCTCTCCCAGGAGCACGACGCCCGCCTGATTCCCTCCAAATACCTGTTTCGCAAAGGCATCCGCAACATAAATGGAAAATGCCCTACGCCCCATAAAATCCCCCTTTCTCCCGGACGCTCCTTCCCCTTCCTGCCCGGGCGCTATGTCTCTTCTTTTTCTTCTTCGTCATCCATACGCCGGAATTCGTTAAAATCCTTCACCAGCTCCCGGATACAGCGGATCTGGGTATCAAACAGCCCCGCTTTGATCAGATTCAGGAAAATCATCCCAGCAGGAACCGCCACGATCATTCCGATCACGCTGTAAAACTTGTACCCGATAAACATAAACAGCAGCGTCAGCAGCGGATTCATACCGATGGAATCCCCCACAATCTTAGGCTGGATCACCTGGCGCACCACCTGTGTCACCGCATAGAGCACAATCAGTCCGATGGCCATCTTGTAATCTCCCGACAGGATCTTAATGATGGCCCAGGGCCCCAGCACCGTCCCGGTGCCAAAGAACGGCAGCATATCCAGGAAGGCAATGAGAAATCCCACCAGCAGCACGTAATCCACCCGCAGGATCAGGAGCCCGATCACCAGGATCAGATAGACCACCACCATGATTTTAAGCTGGGCCTTAAAATAACCGCCCACCACATGACGCAGATCCCCCAGCACCATCCGTAAGCTTCCCAGAATCCCCGCCGGCGTGTATCTCTTCACGCCTTCCACCAGCTTATCCCGCTCCGCCGTGAAAAAATACGCGGAAAGGATTCCCATGATAATGGCAATCAGCGTCCCCGGCACATTTTTGGCAAAATTCCCGGCCGCCTCGAAGGTGGGCTGCCCCACCGCCTGCACCAGGCCGCCCAGATACATGGACAAATTGCTGGTAAAATTGGAAATGCTGCGCTGCACCTCCACCGGAAGCTTCGAAACCACCACCGAAAGATTTTCCCCGATTTCATGGAAATCCGCCGCAAAATTATCGTAAATCTGCGGAAGGTTCTCAATCAACTGGGCCGTTTCCGCCCCAAGCTTCGCAACCCCCAGATAGAGAAGCAGGATCACCAGCGCCAGAACTCCCACAATAATAATGATCGAGCCGTGCTTTCGCACAATTTTCAGACGCTTTTCAAAAAAGCGCACCAGCGGATTCGCAATCAGAGAAATCAGATATCCCACCACAAAGGGCATAAAAAACAGGAGCAGCCTGGGACCAAAATAAAACACAACTACGATGCCAAGTACCGCCACCAGGAGATTGGCGAATATCTTCAAATATCTTACGGATTTCTTCATACGGATGCCTTCCTTCTATGTCTAGCCATTCAAGTCGAATTTTAAAGAAAAATTAAAAATAAAATATTCCTTATATTTTCTTCTCCACGCCATATTTTTTCTTAAGTTCTTCTACCTTTTCACTGTAAGCCTTCTGCTGGCGGCTCTGGATCAACTGGTCGTGGATCTGCCCCTGCACCTGCTCAAAGGAAACCTCCGCCCGCTCCTTTTTGTCCTCCACCAGGATCAGATGATAGCCGAACTGGGTCTGTACCGGGCCAACCACCTTCCCGATCTCCGCTTCAAAGGCCGCTTTTTCAAACTCCGGCACCATCTGCCCCCTGGTAAAATACCCCAGGTCGCCGCCCCGGTCCTTGGAGGGACAGGTGGAATACTCCCTGGCCGCATCGGCAAAAGCCTTTCCCCCGGCAATCTCCTCCGCAGCCTGCCGGGCCTGCTCCATGGTATCCACCAGGATATGCCTGGCGCTGACCTTGGCCCCCTGGACAAACTGAGCCTTATTTTCTTCATAAAAAGCCCGCTCCTCCTGGGGAGAAACAGTGATATGCTCCACCACGCTGGTGGCCGCCATATGGCTCGCCAGCTCCACCTTCATCTTCTCAATCATGGTCTGGTAAGCTTCCGTCTCCCGGATTTTCTCCTCCTCCGCCATTCTGGCAAACAGATGGAAGGCGATCAACTGATCTAACACCTCATCCTTCGCCTTGGGATCCGACAGGTAAATCTGCTGCTCCGGCGGATAATTGGCAATCAGGTTGTCAAGCTCCCCCTGGGTAATCTCATGTCCGGCAGCCATCGCCAGCACTTTTTCCTTGTTGTTTTCGCTCATAGTAAATTCCTTTCCTTTTTATTCGATTGCAGGATTTCATGCAATTTTCTTTCCATACAAATAGGTGGCAAAATAAATCAGGGACGCGACAATCACGATCATGGGCCCCGTCGCCACATTGGTGTAATAGGATATGATCAATCCCAGTATACCAGAAAACAGCGCAAATACCAATGAAAAAAAATGATATTCCCGCAAATTCTGGGAAATATTTCTGGAAGATGCCGCCGGAAGGATCAGAAGGGCATTGATAATCAGAATTCCCACCCATTTGATGGACAGCATCACAATCAGCGCCACCAGAACGGCAAAAACATACTCCAGCGCCGTCACCGGAATGCGCCTGCTTTTCGCCAGCGCCCGGTGCAGGCTCAAAGCCTCCAGCCAGTTGCCGCAGCAGATCCAGAAAAGGAGGGTCACTGCCAGAATCACCGCCAGGTAAACAAGCTCCCGCGGGGTGACGCTTAAGATATCTCCCACCAGAAGGCCGGAGTATTTGCTGAAATTCCCGCCCTTCGAGAGGATCGCCAGCCCCACCGCGATGCTGCAGGAGGAAAATACCGAGATCACCGTATCCGTTGAGGATGCGTTTTTACTGCTGATGCGGTTTAAAAGCAGCGCAAATCCGATGGCAAAAAGAATCATTGCCAGGCTGGGATCCGCCGCCCCCAGCACTACGCCCAAGGCGATCCCCGTCAGAGCGGAATGCCCCAGGGCGTCGGAGAAAAACGCCATTTTCCGGCCAACAATCATGGTCCCCAGGATCCCGAACAGGGGAGTGATCAGTAAAATCGCCAGAAACGCCAGCCGCATAAAATCAAACTGCAGCCATTCCCATCCGCTACCCAACAGCTCCACCTCCCTCTCCGAAAACTGCCGCAAATTCGGGGCTCCCGTAAACTTCCTTCGCCAGTCCCTGCTTCTGGATGGTCCCCTCCGAGAGCAGGATCACCTTGTCGGCATAGCGGGCCACATAATCCAGGTCGTGGGAAATCAACACCACTGCCAGGTCATAATTTTCCTTCAGATGATAGATCGTCCTGTAAAACAATCCCATCCCCTTCTGATCGATGCCGGACACCGGCTCGTCTAAAAGGAGCAGATGGGGTTCATCCATAATCGCCATGGAAAGCAGGACCCGCTGCAGCTCGCCTCCCGACAGGTTGCATACCTGCTTATCCAGAAGCTCCTCCGCCTCAAAGCTCCTTAATGCCTCCAGGATCCGCTCCCGCACCCGCCGGCTTTTTTTGAGAAAAACAGGAAAACGGCTCTGGTAGCAGGCAATCATATCATAAACGCTGACCGGGGTATCTTTGTCGATATTCAGAGACTGGGGCACATAGCCCACCCGCATCCGGGTCAGCCGGCCGTTCCCGGTATCCCGAAACTCGATCACGCCGCTGTGGGGAAGATCCCCCAGAATGGCCCGGATCAGCGTGGATTTGCCCGCACCGTTTGGCCCCACAATGGCATTGAGGCTGCCACAGTGGATATGCAGATTGATATCCTTTAAAATTTCCTGCTGGCCGATCCTCACGCCAAGGTGCTGTACCTTGATGCAGTGCAGCCCGCAGGGTCCGATGATTTTACGCATACTATTTTTCTCCCATAAAACCGTGCCTACCCGCCAAGCGCTTCCTTCATGATCTCCAGGTTCTGAAGCATCCCACGGATCCAGGCGTCGCCCCGAACCTCGCCCCGCACCAGCGTATCCAGATAATACACGCTGCATCCGGTCTCCTGCTCCACAGCCTCTGCCGTATCCCTGCCGTACTGCTCCTCCGCCAGAAGCACCCGGATCTGCTGCTGCCGGATGGCAGTGACGATCTGTGCCAGCTCTCCGGCACTGACCTGCCGCTCCTCGTCCAGATTCAGCACGCCTTCCACCTGCATGCCAAGCTCCTCTGCCAGGTATTCATAGGCCTCATGGAAGATCAAAACAGGTTCCCCCGCGGTCAGAACCTTCACTTCCCCGGCTTTTTCTTCCACTTCGTCAATCTCCTTAAGATACCGGTCCCGGTTTCTCTCATAATCCTCCCTATGGGCCGGATCCGCCTGCACAAGTCCCTGGCAGATTGTCCCGATCTGCTGCCGGTAATGGCGGATACTCATCCAGGCATGGGCATTCTCCTCATGGTGGTGCGCCTCTCCTTCCGGACCTTCTCCCCCGGCCGGGGATCCGCCTTCCGCTGCATCATCCTGCATCCCGCTTTCCGAAAAAATCTCTTTCCCGGCATCGATGATCACCAGATCCGGGTATTCGGCGGCAGCCTCGTCAAGGAAGCTTTCAATCCCGCCCCCATTGACAATAAAAACATCGGCGCCGGACAACAGGATCATATCCTGGGGCGTAAGCTGGTAATCATGAAGGCAGCCGGTCTGGGGCTCGCTCAGACACTCCACCCTGACGCCCTCGCAGTCTCCCGCCACATTCATGGCGGCAATCTGCATGGGATAGAAGGAGGTAACAATCACAAGCTCCTCTCCCTCCCGCTTGTCCCCGGATCCGGAAAGCCGGGTAAACCCATAGCCTGCCAGCGACAGCGCCGCCAAAAGAAAAAAGACGAATAAATATTTATTCTTCATTTAAATTCTCCGTCATTTCCTGTGGTTCCCCGGCAATCAGTTCATCCATCAACTGCCAGATCTCCTCCCGTCCCTGCTTGTTCAGCGCGGAAAAAGGCAGAATCCGGGTTCCCGGCTTCACCTTTAAGCCGGTCCGGATCAGCTTCAACTGCTTCTGGATCTGGCTGCGGCTGATCTTGTCCAGCTTGGTGGCAATGATAATCGGCTCAAATCCCTGATAGGAAATCCACTCATACATCTGCCGGTCATTGGCCGAAGGCTCATGGCGGATATCGATCAGCAAAAATATGGCCTTAAGCTGCCGGGAGGTATGAAGGTAGCGTTCGATCATCTTCCCCCATTTTTCCTTTTCCCGCTGGGGTGCCTTCGCGTAGCCATAGCCCGGCAGGTCCACCAGGTACATGGCATCGTTGATGTTATAAAAATTGATGGTCTGGGTCTTCCCCGGCTGGGAGGAGGTCCTGGCCAGCGCCTTGCGGTTCATAAGCCCGTTGATCAGGGAGGATTTCCCCACATTGGACTTTCCCGCAAAGGCAATCTCCGGCTTATCCGTCTCCGGCAGCCTGCTGGTGATGCCGCAGACCGTTTCCAAACTGACATTTTTAATTACCATACTTAAATCAGCGCTGTCTTCAGCACATCCTCCATCTTCTCCACGTAAATGATCTCAATTCCTTTTTTGATCTCCGACGCAATCTCCGCCACATCCGCCTCGTTCTTCCGGGGCACACAGACGGTCTTGATATTGGCGTTTTTGGCCGCTAAAATCTTCTCCTTCAAGCCGCCGATGGGCAGCACCCTCCCCCGCAGGGTAATCTCGCCGGTCATGGCCACGTCTGAGCGTACCTTGCGGCCTGTGATGGCGGAAAGCATCGCCGTAGCCATGGTAATCCCCGCCGAGGGGCCGTCCTTGGGGGTCGCCCCTTCCGGAATATGGATATGGATGTCATGCTCCTTAAAGAAATCCTTCGCAATGCCGTATTCCTTGCTGACGGAACGGATATAGCTGATTCCCGCCTGGGCAGATTCCTTCATCACATCCCCAAGCTGTCCGGTCAGGGAAAATTCTCCCTTTCCCGGCATGATATTCACTTCGATCTGCAGGGTATCGCCTCCCACGCTGGTCCAGGCCAGCCCCCGGACGATCCCTACCTCGTCGCTCTCGTTGGCCATATCATAGTGGTAACGCACCTTCCCCAGATACTTTTCCAGATTGCTCTCGGTAAGCCGCACCATCTTCCGGTCCCCGGTGTAGATCTCCCGGGCCGCCTTGCGGCATACCTCGCCGATCTTGCGTTCCAGGGAACGGACCCCTGCCTCCCGGGTGTAGCCCCGGATCAACTGCTCCAGCGCTTTGTTGCTGATGGATAGCTGCTCCGGCTTTAAGCCGTTCCTGAGTAGCTGCTTATCGATGAGATGCTCCCTGGCAATGTGCATCTTCTCATTTTCCGTATAGCTGGAAACCTCGATCAGCTCCATACGGTCCAGAAGGGGCCGCGGAATCGTCTGGGTGGAGTTGGCGGTGGCAATGAACAAAACCTCCGACAGGTCGATGGGTACCTCCACATAGTGATCCCGGAAGCTGTGGTTCTGCTCCGAATCCAGTACCTCCAGAAGAGCCGAGGCCGTATCCCCCTTGTAATCGCTGCTGAGCTTATCGATCTCATCCAGCAGGATCAGAGGGTTCTTCACGCCGGCGTATTTCAGGGCATTCACCAGACGCCCCGGCATGGCTCCCACGTAGGTCTTGCGGTGTCCCCGGATCTCCGCCTCGTCCCGGACGCCGCCCAGGCTGATACGGACGTATTTCTTCTCCAGGGACCGGGCCACCGACTTGGCCACACTGGTCTTGCCGGTTCCGGGAGGCCCCACCAGGCAAATAATAGGACTTTCTCCCTTGCTGGTGAGGTTGCGTACCGCCAGAAACTCCAGCATACGCTCCTTCACCTTCTCCATGCCATAGTGATCCTCGTCAAGAATCCGCTCCGCCCGCCGGATATCGCGGTTGTCCCGGGACACCTTATTCCAGGGCAGCTCCAGCATGGTCTCAATGTAGCCCCGGATCACGGCGCTCTCCGAGGAGCTGCTTCCCACGCTCTTGTAACGCTCGATCTCCTTTTTGATCTTCTCCTTCACGGCCTTATCCGCCTTCAGCTTACCCACGGCCTCCATGAAATGATCCACGTCCGACTGGGTATTGTCCTCCCCCAGCTCCTGACGGATCAGCTTCAACTGCTCCCGCAGAATGTACTCCTTCTGGTTCTTGTCCACCTTCTCCCGGACCTTGGCCTGGAATTCATTCTTGATCTGGATCACCTGGACCTCGTTCAGCAGGATCGCCATCACCGTCTCATACCGCTCCTCTATGCCCACAGCCTCTAAGATCCGCTGCTTGCTCTCGAAGCCGACCGGGATGTTGTTGCCTACCGTATCCAGAAGCCGGACAATATCATGCATCTCCAATGCCTGGCGGGCCAGCTCCTTCCCCGTCTTGGGGCTTAAGACCGCATAGGTCGCCAGCGTCTCCTGGAGGCTTCGCACCATGGCGTCCGCCATCTGGGCATTGATGGGATCCGGCGTCCCGGACAAAAGCATCACCTCCGCCCGGAGAGAATCCTCATATTCCGGAAAATGGAGCAGTTCCGCCCGCTCCATTCCCTCTACCAGCACCCGTACCACCTCATGCTGCAGCTTAATCACCTGTTTGACGGCGGCAATCACACCCACCCGGAACAAGCCGTCCAAATCCGGTTCTTCCTCCTCCACATCCCGCTGGGTCACCAGAAAAATCTGCTGGTCCCCCAGCATGGCATTCTCCACAGCCTTCACGGATTTGGGGCGGCTCACGTCAAAATGAGCCACCATTCCCGGTAATATAGTCATTCCCCGCAGAGCTACTGCGGGGAGTTCTCTCATCAAATCATTCATTTCTATCACCTATGCACTCAGACTTTTTTCTTCCAGAAGCCCCTGGTTCACCAGGACCGGAGCCGTTCCTTCCACGGCTTCCCTGGTAATGGTGCAGCTAATAATGCTCTCATCCGACGGAACGCGGTACATGACGTCTAACATCACCTGTTCCACGATGGCCCGGAGGCCTCTGGCCCCGGTCTTACGCTGCAGGGTCTTCTCCGCAATGGCTTCCAGGGCCCCGTCCTCGAAATGAAGCTGCACGCCGTCCAGCTCCAAAAGCCTGGTATACTGACGCACCAGGGAATTCTTAGGCTCCTTCAATATACGGATCAGCGCGTCATGATCCAGGGAATTCAGGGATACCGTCACCGGCACACGCCCGATAATCTCCGGAATCATACCAAACTTGATAAAATCCTGGGGCAGCGCTTCCTTCAGCGTCTCTCCCACGTTGCGCTCCCGTTTGTCCTGGATATCCTGGTTGAAGCCGATCGCCTTTTTATCTAATCGTGATTCAATAATCTTATCAAGTCCCTCAAATGCGCCGCCGCAGATGAATAGGATATTGGTGGTGTCAATCTGCAGAAGCTCCTGATAGGGATGCTTCCTGCCGCCCTGGGGTGGAACGGAAGCCACCGTACCCTCCAGGATCTTCAGAAGCGCCTGCTGTACGCCCTCCCCCGACACATCCCGGGTAATAGAAGGGTTCTCCGACTTCCGGGTAATCTTATCGATCTCATCGATATAGATAATCCCGGTCTGGGCACGCTCAATGTCATACTCTGCCGCCTGTATAATCTTCAGCAGAATATTCTCCACATCCTCGCCCACATAGCCGGCCTCGGTCAGCGCTGTGGCGTCCGCAATGGCAAAGGGCACGTTGAGGATCTTCGCCAGGGTCTGGGCCAGCAGGGTCTTGCCGGAACCGGTGGGGCCCAGCATCAGGATGTTACTCTTCTGCAGCTCCACATCCTCCACATCCTGCTCTGCCAGGATTCTCTTATAGTGATTGTATACCGCCACTGAGAGCACCTTCTTGGCCTGCTCCTGCCCAATGACATATTCATCCAGAAAAGCTTTCATTTCCTCCGGCTTAATCAGATTAATGGGCGCAGCCGGCTCCTCCTCCTCCACGGGAGGCTCCATCTCATTCCCCAGCTCATCATCAATGATCTCCGCGCAGATATCCACACACTCGTCGCAGATATAAGAACCGTTGGGTCCGGCGATCATCTTCCTCACCTGCATATCTGTCTTTCCGCAAAAGGAACAGCGGATCCTGTCGTCTATAAATCTTCCTGCCATGTTTCACCTCATAAAATTGTCTCTTTTTATCAACATGAGGGACAAAAGCCAAGCGCCCTGTCCCCGTATCGTTTTACTTCTCTTTGTATGTGATCACATCATCGATCAATCCGTATGCCTTAGCCTCCTGGGCAGTCATATAGTTGTCACGCTCCGTATCGGCCGCAATCACCTCATATGGCTGGCCGGTGTTGGCTGCCAGGATCTCATTCAAACGCTTCTTGGTCTTTAAAATATTCTCTGCCACGATCTGGATATCGGTAGCCTGCCCCTTGGCCCCGCCGGAAGGCTGATGGATCATCACCTCCGCATTGGGCAGCGCGAAACGCTTGCCCCTGGCTCCGCCGGCCAGCAGGAACGCGCCCATGCTGGCTGCAAGGCCGATACAGATCGTAGACACGTCGCACTTGATATACTGCATGGTATCATAAATTGCCAGCCCTGCCGTCACTACCCCGCCGGGGGAATTGATATAGAGCTGGATATCCTTGCCGGGATCCTCCGCCTCCAGAAACAGTAGCTGCGCCACCGTCAGGCTGGCCGTCGTCTCGTTGACTTCCTCTCCCAGGAAAATAATCCGGTCCTTCAGCAATCTGGAATAAATGTCGTAAGAACGCTCCCCTCTGCTGGTCTGTTCCACGACGTAAGGTACTAAGCTCATAATTCTGCCTCTCTTTCTGAAAACCTCCTGCCGCCATGACGCCCCGATCCTGCCAGGTGAAAGAAGTTCCATGCCAGAACCGCAATCCTCCCATGGAACTTTTCTTCCGTCTATGACGGTTCGTATGCCTGCTATTCCCACCGGGAATCTTAACGCTCCTTATGCCTCAGCCTCGGCTTCCGCCTCGGCGTCCTTCTCCTTGCTCTTGGGCTTCGCCCGCTCCTTAATATTCTCCATCACCAGATCCACGGCTTTCTGCACCGCAAGGTCCTTCTTGATCTCCTCGGAATTGTCGCCCATGAGCATCTTGATCTGCTCCACATCCATGCCATACATCTCACCCATCCTGGCATACTCGGCATCCACCTCTTCATCGGAAACCTCGATGTTCTCCTCCTTGGCAATCTGCTCTAAAACCAGGCTGGTCTGAATCCGCTTCAACGCATCCGGCTTCATCTGCTCCTGCATCTTCTCCGTGGTCATGCCGCTGAACTGCATATACTGCTCCATGGTAAGACCCTGCTGGGCGATCTGATTGGCAAACTGGTTCATCATGGTCTCAATCTGGGCCTCCAGCATGGCGTCGGGAATCTCCATCTTGGACTTATCCACAATCTTGTTAATGGCTTCTTCTTCCTTCTCCCGCTTGGCAGACGCTTCCTTGCGGTCAGCAAGACGCTTCTTCAAGCTCTCCTTGTACTCCTCCAAGGTATCGAACTCGGAAACATCCTGGGCGAACTCATCATCCAGCTCCGGAAGCTCCTTGGCCTTGATCTCATTGATCTTCACCTTGAATACGGCAGGCTTGCCGGCCAGCTCCCTGGCGTGGTACTCCTCCGGGAAGGTAACGTTCACCTCCAGCTCGTCGCCGGTATTCTTCCCGATCAACTGCTCCTCGAAGGTATCGATAAAGGAATGGGAACCGATCACCAGGGAATGGTTCTCCGCCTTGCCGCCCTCGAAGGAATTGCCGTCCACAAAGCCCTCGTAATCGATCACTGCGGTATCGCCGTCCTCCACCGGACGATCCTCAACGGTAATGGTTCTGGCGTTGCTCTCCCGCTCCCGGTTCAGTTCCTGCTCAACCTCTTCCTCCGTAACGGTAGTATCGATCTTCGTCACCTGTACGCCCATGTATTTGCCCAGAGTCACTTCCGGCTTCACGGCAACCTCGGCCGTAAAAATGAAGGGCTTGCCCTTCTCCATCTGCTCTATGTCCACAACGGGACGCGATACGATATCAAGACCGGACTCATCCACTGCCTTGGGATACTCCTGGTTAATCAGGTCATTGGCCGCATCCTCAAAAAAGATCTCCACACCGTACATCTTCTCAATCATGACACGGGGCACCTTGCCCTTGCGGAAGCCCGGGATACTGATCTTGCCCTTCTGCTTCAAATATGCCGCCTGGATCGCCTTCTCCAGTTCCTCAGCCGGAACCTCGACGGTCAGCTTCGCCATGTTCTTTTCCAAATTCTCTACCTGTACGCTCATTACTACTGTTTCCTCCTTAATATATACAAATGGTATAGACGTACCTTTCCATTTTTATTCAGACATTTTGAAATTATAGCATACCTTTCCCCAAAAATCAACTGATTTTCTCCTTATTTTGGCTGATTTTAGCCGATTTTGTCCTCCTTACGCTCTCACGCGCCCAAATCCTGTTTCCGCCGCAGGGTGCGCAGGTATTCCTTCTGCCCGGAAGTAATGCGGTAGCTCTCCACCGCTTTCTGGATGGTCTTGTTGTGACACCAGGGATCCAGCCGCATTTCCTTAAGATAAGGAACCGCCGCCTCCCACTGTTTGGCCAGGGCCGTGGCAAAATACCAGGCAATCATCATGTTGACATAGTACTCCCCGGAGCGGATCCGCCCCACCAGGGACAGATATTCTTCCGAAAAATCCTCGTCCAGGAAATGGCGCATCAGTATCCCGATCCCGTAGCGGACCGTGTAGGGATGGTCCGAATCCAGCCATCCCCGGATCTCCTGAAGGAGCTTTGGCCGGTGCTTTGCAAACACCTTGGGCGCTGTTGTATCACAGGTGGCCCAGTTATCAATATAGGGAAGGAACGCCTTCAGCCGCTCCATGCATTCCCCGTAATCCCGGATGCCCTCCAGAAGAAACCCGTGGAGGTTATTTTCCTCATGATAAAAATGGGGAAGCTCCCCCAAAAACCCGTCCAGCTCCTCCAGGGGCCGCCGGGAAAGCTCCTTTGCATACTTTCTGAGCAGGGGCATGCGGATGCCGATCTGGCGGTCCAGCGCTACATTCGGGATCAGCCTGCTGTTAAAATCACGGTATTTTGTGTCCTCCAGGGTCATGAGATGGGAACGTATCTCTTCACTTATCCTTTGCATGGGTTCTCTCCTTTGCTTCGTATTTCTAACGTTTTCTGATATTCCGACGGACTGACGCCCAGATTCTTCCGAAAGCACCGTCCAAAGGTCCGGGTGGAATTGTAGCCCACCGCATAGGCGGCCTCCGTCACGGTCATCCCGCTCCGCATCAGCTCTGCCGCGTGGCCGGTCCGCAGGGAGTTGATGTAATCCCGGAAGCTTACGTGGAGCTGCTCCCCAAACAGATGGGAAATGTAAAAACGGCTCACATGCAGGGCCTGGGCCAGGGATTCCAGCGAGATATCCTCCGTATAATTCTCATAGCAATATTTGATAATATCAGAACATATGTTTACGTCTGCGGCCGGTTTCTTCCGGAGGGGCATGGATTCCAGCAGTTCACACAACAGCACCAGCATGTTTCCCCGGAACCGGGCATCCAGATAGGGTGTTTCCCCGGCGCAGGCTGCGGTCAGATTCTTCACACAGGCCACGATCCCGGGATTCTCACAGGCCCCGGGAAGAACCGGGGAAACCGGCAGCAGCTCGGTAAATTCCCGGCGGAATTCCGGCAGAAGATCCGGCGATACGATAAGGATGCTGTGGCGCTGCACCCCCGGCTGGTTGTAATAATAGTGGATCTGGTTGGGAAAGGCCAGATACAGGTCGCCCCCCTGCATCATGACCTCGTTGGAATCCGCCACCGCCAGCACGCTCCCCTCCCACAGCATGACAAGCTCCAGATGCTTGTGCAGATGGGGCAGCGGCGCCAGACTGCTGCCCGGGTATGCACTATAGTCCTGATTCCTCTGTTCATAATGGAAAAACATAACGGCATCCTCCCTGCTTTGCCAGTGCAAGACTGCAATTTTTGTCCGGTCAATCCATCGCTTTGACTTTCATTGTACCCGACAATATAGTAAAATGCAACCAGATACAAACAATACGCTGCAAGTTTCTTATTTTTGCAAAAAAGAGGAGGTATTTTTATGTTATCATTACCAATCGGGCTGCAGCTCTATTCGGTGCGCAATGAGATGGAAACCGACTTTGAGGGAACCTTACGCCAGGTAAAGGCCATGGGGTACGACGGCGTGGAATTCGCCGGCCTCTACGGCAAAGAGCCGGCCGAAATCAAGAGGCTGTGCCAGGAAATCGGCCTGGTTCCCGTATCCGCCCATGTTCCCTTTGTGGAACTGATGTCGGATCCCAAAGGCGTCATTTCCAAGTACCAGGAGATCGGCTGTATGCAGGTGGTCATCCCCTACCTGACGGAGGAATACCGCCCCGGGGAGGCCCGTTTCCAGGAAGTGATGGACGGCGCCCGGATTCTGGGGGAGGTCTGCAGGGAGCTTGGCATGAAGCTGGCCTACCACAACCATGATTTTGAATTCACAAAGCTGGACGGCGAATATGCCCTGGACATTCTCTACCGGGAGGTTCCCGCCGGACTGCTTCAGACCCAGCTTGACACCTGCTGGGTCAATGTGGGCGGCGAAAACCCCGCAGATTACGTCCATAAGTACCAGGGACGTATGCCCACCCTGCACCTGAAGGATTTTGTGGGCAGCAAATCCGAACACATGTACGATCTGATCGGGATCGACGAGGGGGATGTCAAAAAGGAGGACAATGCCTTTGAGCTCCGGCCTGTGGGATATGGAAAGCAGGATTTTCCGGCCATCTTAGAGGCTGCTGAGTCCTGCGGCGTTTCCTGGGTGATCGTGGAGCAGGATGAACCCAGCATGGGAAAATCTCCCTTGGAATGCGCTAAATTAAGCATTGATTATCTGAAGACACTTTGACATTTTTTTAACAAAATAACAGAAAACCATCAGGAGGAACAAAAAATGAGTGAAACAAGCCTGAACGATTACAAATTTTCCCACGAGGCAGAGAAGGCCATCGACGTGAGCCACAGAGTTTCGGTGGCCATCATCGGAACCGGCTGGATCGCCGGGGACCATATACGGGAGTATTTAAAAATGCCGGACGTGGACATCGTGGCCCTGGCCGACCTGGTACCCGGAAAAGCCGCGGCCTTCGCCGAAAAGCACGGCCTTACCAATGCCCGCATTTATGAGAACGATCTGGCGCTTCTGGAAGCGGAAAAGGATCTGGACGCCGTCAGCATCTGCACCTACAACTGCCAGCACGCCCCCTGCGCCATCCATGCCCTGGAGCGTGGAATCAACGTGATGCTGGAGAAGCCCTTCACGGTGACTCTGGACGAGGCAGTTGCGGTCATGAAGGCGGAAAAGGCTTCCGGTAAGATCCTGACCATCGGCTTCCAGCCCCGCATGAGCGATAATATGAAAATGATTAAAAAAATCGTGGAATCCGGCGAGCTGGGCAGGATCTATTATCTGCAAGCCGGCGGCGGACGCCGCAAGGGCATCCCCACCCCCTACGGCACCTCCTTTATCGAGAAAGAGACCGGCGGGATCGGGGCCGTGGGTGATATCGGCTCCTATTCCCTGGATATGCTTTTAAACGCGGTGGGATACCCGAAGCCCCTGACGGTTTCCGGCTACACCTCGGATTTCTTAGGAACCAACCCGGATTACTATCAGGACCATCCGGAATATGCCTCCTGCTTCGGCGTGGATGACTTCGCAGCAGCTTTTGTGCGCTTAGAGGGCGGTATTATCCTGGACTTCCGCATTTCCTGGGCCATGCATATGGACACAGCCGGCGACGCTTTGATCCTTGGCACCAAAGGAGGACTTAGGATCCCCTCCACCGACTGCTGGAACGGCGAATTTGACCGTCCGCTGACCGTTTACCGGGATGTGGCCGGCGAGCAGGTTTCCTATCAGGTTCCGCTGATCGCAGGCGGCGACCTTGGCTCCCTGTTCTACAAGAAGCTGCGCGGCTTTGTGGATGCGGTGAAGGAGGGTGGCAGCGCCCCGGTACCCAGCGCTCAGATCCTGTATAACCAGGCCATCATTGACGGCATCTGCCGCTCTGCAAAGGAAGGGCATGAGATTGCCATTGAGATTCCGGAAATCTAATGAAATAATCCTCTGCCCTGCCGTCTGCGTCCCCGCTTTACCATTTCCCGGCCGGCAATCTGTTCCAGCTCGTCGGGAAGCGGGGAAAGCCGGACGGCGCTTCCGTATTTTTCCTTAAGCGCCGTCTCAAGCAGCAGATCGCAGATCTGGGGATTTTTGGGGAGCAGCGGACCATGGAGGTAGGTTCCGATGACATTTTTGTAGTGGATCCCCTCCCAGGCGCCGTCTCCCGTATTTCCAAGGCCCAGCCTTACGCGCCCCAGGGGCTCGTAATCCCCGATCCAGGTGCGCCCGCCATGGTTTTCAAAGCCCACGATTGCGTCTGCGCAGAGCCCGCTGTCTAAAATGATGTTCCCCACCAGCCGCGCCGGCTCCCAGGTGGTATGGATCCCAAGGATCCCAAGGCCCTTCAGCTTTTTCGTTCTTGTCTGATAATATTCCCCCAGAAGCTGATAACCGCCGCAGACGGCCAGGACCGTGCCGCCTTCTTCCACATACCGGTAAAATTCTCCCTTGATTTTCTGCAAAAATCCGCAGGCCAGCTCCTGCTCCCGGTCGGAACCGCCGCCCATCAGAACCAGATCCAGCCCGGAGAAGTCCACGGGTTCTCCCGCCGCAAGGGGAACCACCGTTACACCGATCCCCCGCCATTGCAAACGCATGCGCAGGCACGAAAGATTCCCCCGGTCCCCATACAGGTTCAGAAGCTCCGGGTAAAAATGTCCGATCACAAGCTTCATTTTTCTTCCTCCTTCCAGGAATATATGTTCTCTTTCTCCTCCCAGCGGCAAAGCATCCGGTGAATAGGATACAGGCTGGAATAATTCACCAGGATGTACAGATTCTTCGTACCCGAGGCGGCAAGCTTACGGATCGCCTTGGGGATATGCTCCGTCACCCGGCAGGGAATCTCCTCATACTTCAACCGCAGTCCCATGTCATAACGCCTTTTTCCGCCCACAACAATTGCTGCCGGGCGGGCCTCCTTCAGATATTCGAAATCCACGTCCCACAGCCAGGAGACGTCCCTGCCGTCCTGGGCCGTATCGTTGACCAGGATCAGAACATCCTTCCGGCCCGGATCCTGGCACAGAAGCGACAGCTTCTGCTGGAAGCCCACGGGGTTTTTGGCCAGATAAAGCTGGATGCTGGCCCCGTCAATATAGAAACGGGATTCCCGGTGGTTGTCAAAGTCAAATTTTTCAATGGCGGATCCGAACCGGTCCACAGGTCCCTCCACCGCCTTTAGGGCGGCATAGGCCGCCAGGATATTGTATATCTGATACCTGGCCGTCATCCGGGGCCGGAGGAGCCGCCCATCCAGCCGGAAGCAACAGGCTTCCCCTTCTATATGGACACGGTCCGCCCAATCATCCGGCCGGGGACGTTTTCTGCCGCAGCCCGGACAGTAATAATGTCCCAACTGGCCGTAGTGAACCAGCGTGTAGACCAGCCGCCGGCCGCAAAACCGGCAGAATACGCCTTCCCGCACCCTTGGCTTGGCCGCCTCGTCAAAAACCGCCTCCTCAATGCCATAGGTGACGGCCCGGTTGGGGCATTCCGACAGTAAGTCAGACAGCAGCGCATCGTCCCCGTTTAAAATCAGGACGGCGTCCGGCGTCTGAAATATTGCACGCCTGATCCGCTCATAGACGGCGTCCACCTCCCCGTAGCGGTCCAATTGATCCCGGAACAGATTGGTCAGAAGAATCCCCGCCGGCATAAGCTGGGGAAGCACTGTAAAGGCCGCGTTCTCATCCACCTCGATGCAGGCGTAATCCGCCTGTATGCCCTCTCTGGCATCCGCCGCCAGCACAAAGGCCGTAGTAATGCCATTTTCCATATTTGCCCCTGTCCGGTTGGCAAGGACTGTTTTTCCCTGCTCCTTAAGGACCTGGTACAAAATGCTGTTTACGGTGGTTTTCCCGTTGGTCCCCAGTACCACAAGGACCCCTTCCGTGACCATCCCTGCCAGCATCCTTAGAATCCCCGGATCGATCCTTTTGGCAACGGCTCCCGGAAGCGCCGCCCCGTCTCCCAGATGAAACAAATGTATCATCCGATAAACCCATTTCGCACAGCATACCGCTATCCTGCTTCGCATCCTCATCCTCTGTATGCACCTCCCTGGCTGCTATAAGAGGAAGTTTAGCCTCTACCGCGCCCGGATGCAAGCAATCTGCCCCTTTCACAGGTGCATTGCCCGGACGTAGCGCACCGCCTTACGTTTGGGCAAGGAAGGCGCTGTCCAGGCAGGCGGGACGGCCGCCGAACAACCCCCCTACCGCTCCGCAATTAGAAGCGACTGGGTGAAGCCGTATTCTGTAAAATAGGAATTTAATAGCATGTTGTCATAGCCTGCAATGATTTTTTTTGCAATCAGAAGACCATTCCCCCTTCCGGGGCCCTTTTGGGACCTTCCCGCAACCACCCCCGTCTCGCGCACCTCTGGCCGCACCGGGTTGGAAATCCCGATCCGGATCCCCTCCCCGGTCCGCCAGATCTTTAGTCCAATGCCCCCACAGGCGCAGGCCGCTTCCTCCGCCGCATTGTCCAGAAAAATCCCCAGCAGCCGGATCACGTCCCCATAGCCCTTTTCCAGCGAAAAGGAATCTGTAAGCTCTAAGGAAACCGGGATTCCCTGTTCTGTTTTTTCCAGCAGCTTATAATAGAGAAAGGATTTCAGGCAGTCGTCCTTCAGGATCTTGAGCTTGTTCTGCAGATCATTTTTCGCCAGCGTATGTTCCATAAATGGTACGATATTTTTCTGATAGAATTCCTTCATTTCGGGATCCCCGCTCCGTTCCACAAAGCCGCCCATGGTAAGCAAAAGGTTTTTCGCGTCATGCCGGATCTCGTGAAGGCTGTCCATGGTTTCCTCAAGCTCCGTATTGTAGGCGGAAAGCAGGCTCTGATCCTTCCTGGCAAGCTGCATTTTTTCATTGATGGAGGCCGCCTTCACCAGAAGCACGATATAAACGGCGTCCATGGAAAATAACAGGATCAGGGTCAGATTGAAATAGCGGGAAAACAGACGGGAAGCCTCGATACTGCCAAGAAAAGACACATAACCCAGGACGTACCAGAGCAGGAGGGTGAACACCACCAGGACCAGGAGGAAGGGCTCCAGCTCGTAAAACCGCCGGGAGGTCCTCTCCAGGGCCGGCTTTTTCCGGCGCAGAAACGCCGCCAGCAGCCGGATAGCCAGGCAGTACACCCCCAGAAGCACCAGCGCCGCCGCAACCAGGAGCATTGCCTTCTGGACGGCATCCAGGCCAAAGCGGGCTCCGATCTTGTAATACCATGGGATCAGCTTCCTAAAAAAAGCATCGCTGCAGAAGGAAAGGATACCGGCCGAAAGCCCGGTGATGGACAGGCCCAGGAAATGCTTCCGGACGCCGCCGCACCGATACCACAAAAGAAGCATCAGATCCAGCAGCAGGAACAGTACCCGCGCCGGCGCGTACACCATGACAAAGGGCGTCCGGTACACAAAAACCGTCTCCATCACAAAAACCGGGTAAAGAATGAGGAGGTCGGCTTTTCTAAGGGGCGTCTGCCCCAGCATCGTCACCATCAAAACCAGCGCCAGCCCGATGGAAAGCTCCACGCCGGTGCTGGTATGATACATCCCCACCTTCCACAAAAGCAGCGCCGCCCCCAGCCACAGCATCGGGATCAGAACCGCCCCAAACCGCCGCAGCGCCTGGCAAAAGACGCTTCTTCTGGCTTTTCTTTCTGATGCAGCCATCTTTTCACCTCCCATCACCGGAGGGCTGACGCAGCCATTTCTTTACCTCCGGCCGCATGCGGAAGGAGCAGGGAATCTCCCCCTGGTTTGACAGGACCAGATACCCGTCCTTCAGGTCCAGGATCTTATTTCTGGCTGCCAGAAAGGATCTGTGTACCCGCCAGAAGCCTTCCCCCAGGCGTTTTTCCTCCGCCTCCAGAGATCCGGTTACCGTCACCGCGGAGCCGTTTACCGTATGGTAGGTAATGCCGTGGGAAACGCCTTTTTCTGCCTCCAGATAGAGAATATCGCCAAGGGCAAGCTCCACCGTATCCCCGCCTCCCACCAGAAGACGCACCCGCTGCTCCTGCTCTCTGTCTGTACGGCAGTTTCCCAGAGCCATATGCACATACCGCCGAAGCCCCGCCGCAAACTGCCGGATATCGGAGCCTTTTTCCACAAATCCATAGGGCTGGACGCCGCTTTTCAACACCTCCATGGCCTTCTCCTGATGGTTGGTGATAAAAACGATACGCAGTCCCTCCGCCCGCCGCCGCAGCATGGCCGCAAGGTCGATGCCGTTTGGCATTCCCTGTCCGAAATCAAGATCCAGAAATGCCAGATCCACGCCGGGATTATTTTTTAGGAAGGTGAGAGCCGCCTGGCCGGACGCGGCTGCGCAGACCACCAAAGCCGCAAGCTGCTCTCTCTGGATCATCTCCTCCAACCGCTGCTGCTCTAAAGACAGAAAAAAGGGATCGTCGTCGCATAGTAGAATTTTAAGCATTTTATGCCACCTCCTACTTGATGGAACCGCCCTGCAACTGGGACGGTTCGCATATTATTTATGAGGTTAGTATAGCATACAATTCTCCTGTTGCCGCAGGCTGCTTAAAATATTACGAAATTATTAAGAAGTGCTTTACATTTTTTTCTTAAATTCACAAATCTTTCTTTTGGTATTGCTTTAACTGCTCCTGGAGCAGACGGAAATCTTCTTGTAACAGACGGATCTGCTCCTCGGCCTGCTCCCGGGCCTGCCTCTCCTGTTCCCGGGCCTGCCTCTCCCGTTCCGTATTGGCGCGTTCCTCCTCCCGGCCCTTCTGCCGGCCTTCCTCCCAGCTTTCTTCCCGTTCCAGCTCCAGCCACCGGTCAAATGTAAAATCCAACTGCGTCACCTTTAACACCTCCGCTCGGCGTTCCTGCAAAAAATCCTTAAGCACATCTTCTTCGATACACCGGTCAATCGCTTTCTCAATGGCCTGCTGCAGCTCAAGCTCCGGAAACTCCTTCTGGAACTGGCGGATATAATCCACAAAAATGGCATACTCCCGCAATACGGCACAATTTTTAAGAAGCT